>NZ_AAWL01000004.1 GCF_000169155.1 Thermosinus carboxydivorans Nor1 | reverse complement strand
AAAGACTGAAAGCCGAATTGGCAAAAAATCCGAATGCAAACTATATTCACCTCATGTCGGTTGTCAAAAAAGGAGTAAAAGAATCGGTGCGCAAATATATGCTCTGTTTTGACTGCATTTCCAAAGCCATTTAAAAAATCTAGGCTCAGCCAAAACACCCGTTCACACGCGGGGTGTTTTGTATTTGTGCTGTTTGTTTTCGGGGAAAATTGCTAAAATTATTTTAGAGATAAACTGAGCAGGAGTGTAAAGCGTGAAAAAGGAAAAACAGTTTGTGGTCATAGGGCTTGGCCGTTTCGGCACAAGCGTGGCCCGCTCGCTTCATCGGTCCGGCTATCAAGTATTGGCCGTCGATATTAATGAGGAACGCGTACAAAAATTTAGCGATGAAGTAACCCATGTTGTCCAGGCGGATACAACAGACGAGGCTAGTTTGGAAGCTCTGGGGATACGGAATTTTGACGTAGCAGTTGTAGCGATTGGTGAAGATATTCAGGCCAATGTACTTACTACTTTGCTGTTAAAAGAAATGGGGGTACGCTACATTGTTGCCAAAGCCCGCAATTCGCTGCACGGCAAGATGCTAAAAAAAATCGGCGCTGATCGGGTGGTGTACCCTGAATACGATATGGGGCAGCGTGTTGCTCATAACCTTGTCTCCACTAATGTTTTAGATTATATTGAATTGTCTCCTAATCTCGGTTTAGTAGAAATTGCCGCTCCGCGCGCCTTTGTCGGGCAAACGCTTATTGAGGCCGGCCTGCGGCCCAAATACGCCATTAATGTTGTTGCGATTAAGCGGGGAGAACAAATATTAGTGCCACCAAGTCCTACTGAAAAAATTACCGCGGGGGACGTCTTGATTGTTGTAGGGCAAAATGATGGAATCCAACGGCTGGAGGAATTGGAATGACAGATATGATTACTAGTTCTAACAACCAAGTGATAAAAAAAGTAGCTTCACTAAAACAAAAAAAATACCGGGATGAATACAATCTATTTGTTGTCGAAGGTATTCGGCTGGTAGAAGAAGCAGCCGGTTCCACCTGGCGGCCAGCGATGTGTTTTTATACGGAAAAAGCAGCAGCGGCGCCACGGGTGCAGGCAACGTTGGAAATTCTTGCGGCAAAGGGATGCCGGATATTTCCGGTAGCAGATAATGTCTATGCCAAAATTACCGATACGGAGCAACCACAGGGCATCCTTTGTGTAATGGAAAAAAAGCGATATACCTTTGATGACTTACAAAGTTCCGATCGGGAGCTCATTGTCGTTCTTGACAATGTTCAGGACCCCGGTAATGTCGGTACAGTGGTGCGAACCGCCGATGCTGCCGGATGCTGCGGCGTCATCCTCACGAAAGGCTGTGCTGACTTGTTTTCCGGGAAAACGGTTAGGGCTACTATGGGCTCTCTTTTTCATTTGCCGGTGATAACCGGGGTTGCAGAGCAAGAGGTTGCCGCCTTTTTAGAGCGGCAGGGTATTCGCCTGTTAGCTACAGCGTTAGATTCGTCATCTCTTTATCATGATGTTGATTTACGCAGTCCGGTAGCTATTGTTTTTGGCAATGAAGGAGCGGGAGTAAGCAAGGTAATACTGGAAAAAGCGGACGAGCGTTTGTACATACCGCTATACGGGCGTGCCGAATCGCTCAATGTCGCGGTAGCGGCTGCCGTTATTCTCTATGAGGCCCGCCGGCAGCGGCGGGTGGCTTACTTGTAATTTCAGGGGTATTATGCTATAATACGGTTAGCAATGACCTGAAATTTCCAACAATGGGCAGTGAGGTGTGTCTCATGGTAGTGACCGCCGAATTTTTTTGGAGAATGTTTGAAGCCACTGGTTCCATTGCTGCGTATCTTTTATATAAGCGTTTGATGCTTCAATAGTGAATTTGGCGATGATGGAGAGAGTAGGCTAGTACGGTTTCACAGGGAGAATACGCCATAGATTGAGAGCGTATTCAACACGGCTAGCGGAAGTTCACTCCTGAGCTTTCGGACTGAAAGGACATTGTTTGTCCAAGTAGGCCGGACGCGTTTTCCGCGTTAGAGGAAAATGAGTACAAATTAGGGTGGTACCGCGGGAGTCTGGACTTTCGCCCCTTGAGGGTGAGAGTCTTTTTTATTTATCATTTTTAAGCTAAATTTGTATCGGTGGAGGTATGTATGGAAGAAAAATTGCAGACATTGAAAAATACGGCAGTTGACGAATTGTCGCGGGTGTCCGACATGGAGACCTTACATGAGTTGCGGGTCAAATATTTAGGTAAAAAAGGAAGTTTGACAGCTGTTTTGCGAAGCATGGGATCGCTTAGCCCTGAAATGCGTCCCCGCATCGGTCAAATTGTCAACGAAATTCGGGAAGAATTAGAACAAATTATCGCGAGTAAAACAGAGGAGTTAAAGCAGGCCGAACTTATGCGGCGGCTCGCTGCCGAGAAAATTGATGTAACTCTCCCGGGGCGCCGTCCGCCCAGCGGTCATTTACACCCTATAACCCTAACTTTGAATCGCATTAAAGAAACGTTTATGCGCATGGGTTTCAAAGTAGCCGAAGGGCCCGAAATAGAAAATGACTATTATAATTTCGAGGCTTTGAACTTGCCTCAGGATCATCCCGCACGTGACATGCAGGACTCTTTTTATATTACTGAGGAATTTTTGCTGCGCACACATACTTCGCCGGTTCAAGTCCGGACGATGCAGTCCGTAAAGCCAAACCAGCCGGTTCGTATTATTGCTCCCGGCAAAGTCTACCGGCGTGATTATGATGCCACACATTCGCCCATGTTTCATCAAGTTGAGGGGCTGGTTATTGACAAGGGCATCAGTTTTGCTGATTTAAAAGGCACTTTGGAACTTTTTCTCCGGGAGATCTTTGGCGGCGATGTAAGGGTACGGTTCCGTCCCAGCTTTTTTCCTTTTACCGAACCGAGCGCCGAAGTGGATATTTCCTGCGTTATGTGCGGGGGGACAGGCTGTCGCGTTTGTTCAGGCACCGGTTGGTTGGAAATTCTCGGATCCGGCATGGTTCACCCACGGGTTCTGGAAATGAGCAATTTTGATCCGGCCGTGGTGAGCGGGTTTGCTTTCGGCATGGGAGTGGAACGCATTGCGATGCTGCTTTATGGGATTGACGATCTCAGGCTGTTTTATGAAAACGATTTGCGGTTTTTGCAGCAATTTCGCTAATAGTGATGAAGGAGGAAATGTATGCGCGCGTCCATAAAATGGTTAAAGGATTATGTAGCATTTACGGACAGTCCGGAAGTGTTAGCCGAAAAACTTACTATGGCAGGTATTCCTGTTGCTTGTGTCGAGTATCTGGGTAAAAACATCGAACGGGTAATAACGGGTAAGATTAAGGAAATTTGTAAACATCCTGCTGCCGATAGGTTGTCTGTGTGCCGGGTTAATACGGGACGGGAAGAATTAACGATTGTAACCGGAGCCACTAATGTTCAGGAAGGGCAAATTGTACCTGTCGCTTTGGTAGGGGCGAAATTGCCAAACGGACAGGAAATTGGCCACGCAGTATTTCGGGGTATCGAGTCGCACGGCATGCTGTGTTCAGCCGAGGAGCTGAAGTTGGATAGTAAGACCATTTCGCCGGAGCTGCGCGACGGTATTTATATTTTACCGCCCGATACACCCATTGGGATTGATATAAAGGAAGCTTTGGGCCTCGATGATGTGGTTTTGGAATTCGAATTGACGGCAAATAGGGCGGATTGTTTTAGCGTCCTAGGCTTAGCTAGAGAAATTGCCGTTTTAACCGGCGGCGTTTTGCGTAAACCTATGCTTAATTTACGGGAGACGGGCGGGGAAAAAGCGACGTCCCTGATTGATATTGCGATTGATGAACCTGCCTTATGTTCGCGTTTCGCGGCAAGAGTCTTACGCAATGTCAAGGTGGGTCCCTCACCGCTCTGGTTACAGCATCGCCTGCAGGCGGCAGGCATGCGTCCTATTAACAATGTAGTAGATGTCACCAATTTTGTCATGCTGGAAATGGGGCAACCTATGCATGCTTACGATTATGATCTTTTGGCTCGTCACCAGATTATTGTGCGTCGGGCCTATCCGGGCGAGCGGCTGACAACATTGGACGGCGTTAAGCGGGAATTGACTCCAGACATGCTGGTTGTTGCCGATGCGGTACAGGCCGTTGGCATTGCGGGCGTAATGGGTGGATTGGCTACAGAAGTTACGGGAAAGTACCAAGACCGTTTTGCTTGAGGCAGCTGCATTTAATGGCGCCAATATCCGACGGACTTCCCGGGTATTGGGGCTGAGATCGGAGGCGTCGGGACGGTTTGAACGGGGAGTCGATGTTGCCAATATCGTCCGTGCCTTGGATCGGGCAGCCAAACTATTGGAAGATATGGGTGCATGCACGGTGTGCCCGGGCATTGTTGACCAATATCCGACCGTTGTATTGCCGCGACAAATTAGCTTTACGGCCAAGCAAGTGAACAGTTTTCTAGGTACTGAGGTGCCGCAGGCGACCATGGTCGATATTCTGCGCCGTTTGGAGTTTGATGTGGATGTGCATGGCGAAAAGATCACGGTCACCGTTCCAACCTGGCGCGCCGACGTTGTTGGTCCGGCCGACATATGTGAAGAGGTTGCACGTATTTTCGGATATGACAAAATACCTTCTACAACTCCCAGTGGTGACATAGTTTACGGTGGTCAGAGCAGTCTGCAGAACGTGATTGATCGGACCAGAACCATTTTGGCCGGGATTGGTTTTACGGAGACTATTTCATACAGCTTTACGCATCCTGCCGTGCTGGACAAGCTAAATGTGCCGCCGGACAGCAGTTTGCGGACGGCTATTCCGCTTCTCAATCCCATTACCGATGATTTTCCGCTGCTGCGGACGACGCTGCTTGGCGGCTTAATGGAAACCATTGTACGTAATCTTTCCCGGAAGAACGAAGATATGAAGCTTTTTGAAGTAGGGGCAGTTTATCGGCCGGAGCAGCTTCCTCTCAAGGATTTCCCGCAGGAGCCGCTGATGGTGTGCGGTGTTTTGACCGGTAGGCGGCATGAAGTTGCTTGGAATCAAGCAAAAGAATTTGTCGACTTTTATGACGCCAAAGGTGCCGTCGAAACGTTGCTTACAAGTATCGGTATTAGCGGATATAAGGTAGAACAAGGAACCCACTACGCCCTTCATCCGGGCAAAACCGCCGTTTTTGTAAAGGACGGCGACCGCTTGGCCGTAGTTGGCGAAGCGCATCCAAGGGTTTTGGACGCATTTGGGCTGAATCGTCCTGTATATTTGTTTGAAATAACTGCCGAAATTTTATTGAAGCATGCTGTTCCTATACCGGCGTACCAACCTTTGCCCCGGTTCCCGGCAATCGTGCGCGATCTGGCGGTAGTACTGGCGAGTGATATTTCCGTTGACCGCGTAACTCGCGCTATTTGGGAAAGTGGCGGGCCGCTATTGGCTGATGTAAAGCTCTTTGATGTTTACACTGGCGAGCAAGTACCGAAGGGGTCACGCAGTTTAGCATTCTCCCTTACTTTCCGGGCCGGGGATCGAACCTTAACGGATAGTGAAGTAGAAGTTTACTATAAGGAAATTGTTCTTTATCTCGAAAGGACGCTGGATGCTAAACTGCGGCTTTAACCCACAAATGTCTATGAAGAAAATGCATTGATCACTTTACCTATGTCGAATTTTGTGTTAAACTGTAAACCGAAATGGACGTAGGCGCCTCACTTGGACGAAAGATGGGTCGGTCCTATCGCCGACCTATTTTTTTGTGCGAAGTGTTTCATGAGGTGCTACCTATCTGCAAATTCTAGTATTATGCTTACTACTATACTGCTGAAGAGGAGGAGACATAATGAACATTTTTCGCACCAAGAGCATTGATTTGCTGAAAGAGGGCGCCGAACAAAAAGGTCTGAAAAAAACGCTAGGGGCCTTAGACATGGTGATGTTAGGCATCGGCTGCATTATTGGCACTGGCATTTTCGTTTTAACTGGGGTCGCCGCCGCTAAGTATGCCGGCCCGGGAATTATGCTTTCGTTTGTTCTTTCTGGTTTGACCTGTGCTTTTGCCGCGTTGGCTTATGCCGAGCTGGCAGCCTTGGTTCCAATTGCGGGCAGTGCCTACACCTACTCTTACGCTTCCTTAGGCGAGATTATCGCTTGGATGGTTGGTTGGAACTTAATCCTGGAATATTCCGTCGGTTCCAGCGCTGTTGCGGCCGGCTGGTCAGGGTATATGGTCGGTCTCCTTAAATCGGCGGGAATTGAATTGCCCCATGCGTTCACAGCCGTTCCCGCAGATGGAGGGATTGTTAATCTTCCGGCAATGGTTATTGCTTTATTCCTGAGTGCCTTACTGGTGCGGGGTACCAAAGAAAGCGCAACCCTAAATAAAATTCTCGTGTTTATTAAATTAGCTGCGGTATTTATCTTTCTCGCACTAGCTGGCCCGAAGGTGAATCCCGCTAATTGGTCCCCCCTTATGCCTTACGGTTTTTCCGGTGTTGCCGCAGGCGCAGCCATCATCTTTTTCGCTTATATCGGTTTTGATGCTGTCGCAACAGCTGCGGAAGAATGCCGCAACCCTAACCGTGATTTGCCGATTGGTATTGTAGGTTCGCTCGCAGTATGCACGATCCTTTATATTGCCGTTGCCGGCGTTCTCACTGGCGTTGTTCCTTATCAGCAACTTAACAACGCTGAACCTGTTGCCTACGCTCTGCGGACCATTGGTTATAATATAGGTTCGGCTTTGGTGGGCACAGGCGCAATTGCTGGTATTACTACGGTACTACTTGTTTTGATGTATGGTCAGACCCGTATCTTTTTCGCCATGTCACGTGATGGGCTTATTCCCGCCAGTATCTGTAAAATTCATCCTAAGTACGGTACGCCACACATTATTACTATCGTCGCCGGCATTGCCGTTGCGTTGATTGCCGGATTTACGCCGATTGGCATTATTGCTGAACTGACTAATATTGGCACCTTGTTTGCTTTTGTTGTTGCAGCGGTAGGGGTTTTGGTCCTCCGTTTCACCAAACCTGATGTTCATCGGCCTTTCCGGTGTCCGGCGGTAACGATTGTGGCTCCGTTGGCTGTTCTGTCGTGCGGCTATTTGATGTATAATCTGCCTGGGGAAACTTGGGTTCGGTTTATTATCTGGAGCGCCATTGGCCTAGCGGTGTATTTTGTCTATAGTTACCGTAACAGTGCTTTGAACAAACAGAAGGTAGCGATCGAAGCTGAATAGCGCTAGTTATTATTTTTAAAAGTAGGCAGTTTATGTCACATAAACTGCCTTTTCTCTCTTGAAGGCAGGAAAAAGAAAGGCCGGGTCGAATTAAGCAAAAATTAGCGGGAAATTTTGAGGATATTAAAAATAGTTAGGTGGCGCTATGGACGGCAAAAAAACAAAAATTACAGTTGAAATATTTGGAGAAACATACGCCTTAAAAGGCGATATTGAGCCAGAACGGATATTACGCGTGGCAGCTATACTGGATGAGCGCATGAAAAAAATTGCTAAGGCGAATTCCCGGCTGTCTCCGTCCAAAGTTGCCGTATTGGCCGCATTGAATATTGCCGACGAGTATTTGCGTTTGGAACAAGATTATCAACAACTGTTAAAAATGCTAAAGGACGAAAAATGATGCCGTTGCCCCGCGGCGTCACTGTTTGCTTCGGAATATAGCTCTTTCTGTTTGTTCATAATAACAGACAGAAGGAGTGGTGCTATGTTTGGTTACGAAGGCGTAGGGCAAGTGATATTGCGGATGATCGCCATTTTTGCGGTTGCCCTTGTTGTCGTACGAGTTATGGGCAATCGGGCCGTCGGCCAGCTTTCACCCTTCGATTTTGTGCTTATGGTCGGAATAGGCGATATTGTAGCGAATGTAGCGATGGATGGCACGGAAGCTCTGTGGGCTGGCGCGGAAGGATTGATTGGCTTATTATTACTCCAACAGTTATTGGCGTACCTGGCTCTTAAAAATAAGACGCTCCGCAAATGGTTTGAAGGGGCGCCGGTCACATTAATTGAAAATGGACGCATTCTTCGCGAAAACTTTGTAAAAACACAGTTTAATTATGACGACCTGCGCCAGGAACTCCATAAGCTAGGCATGGATATTACCAACGTTAAGGATATCAAACTGGCGCGACTGGAAAGCTGCGGCACCTTTTCAGTTATTAAGGTACCGGAAAAGGAACCGCTCACCAGACAAGATTTTGCTGATTTCTTAAAAAGTTTTTATGAAAACCCCCTTAGTCCACAAGGGGCGCAATGGGCTAAGGTGGAACAGTTTATGGCCGACATACATTGTCTCGCCGAGCAAATCCGCAAGCAGCGGCAAGAGATGGTACTGGACGGTCAAGAAGAAGCGGGGAAAGAATTGCATTAAAGGGAAGGGAATAACACCCTTCTTTTTCCATTTCATAAGGAGGACGGTTGCTATTACTTCATGCACGTGTTATTAGTTTTTGTCGATGGCTTTGGCCTTGGCATCAGTGATAAAACGGTGAACCCGCTTATCCGCTTTCACATGTCTTTTTTTGAGATGCTTTTCGGCAGACCGCTAACTCAGGAAATAGACCGTTTTGTGAGCAGCCGTGCTTGCCTTGTCCCGGTTGACGCTAGACTGGATACAGAGGGACTGCCGCAGAGCGCGACCGGACAAACGGCGCTTTTAACCGGCGTTAATGTCGCAAAAGAACTAGGGCGCCACGTGGCTGGCTTTCCCGGACCGCAACTGACGGAATTTATTCGCCAGTACGGGATTATGAAAAGATTGGTTGACAAAAAATACCTGGCAACATCGGCCAATATGTATATGCCTGATTATCTAAACCTGGTTGCGGCACGTAAGCGGCGACACGCAGTAACTACGCTGGTTGTCTTAGAAGCCGGACAGCCATTGCGGTCGGTGGCCGAACTGCTTAAAGGCGATGCCGTCTATCAAGACCTTACCAACGAAATGTTAGCGGAAGCCGGTTTATCCGTCCCTTTGACTACTCCTGCTCTGGCGGGGCGCCGCCTGGTGGAAATCGCCTGCCGGCACCATTTCACCATGTTCGAGTATTTTCAGACTGACCGGTGTGGGCATAAACAGGATTGGCAGAAAGCGGCTCAAATTGTCAACAGGCTGGATGAGTTTTTTGGGGCCATTTGGCAGATGGCGCCAACTGATATGACGGTAATCATCGCCAGTGATCACGGGAATTTTGAAGATTTTAGCGTTAGGACTCATACATATAATCCTGTCCCGGTTATAGTGTTTGGCTATCGTTGTACGGAAGTGGCCGAGCAAATTAGACAATTAACGGATGTCACGCCAACCATTATTGGGATGCTGGAAAGGAATGAGAACAGTGGTTGAACTGCTTGCCCCGGTAGGGAGTAAGGAGGCGCTCTTAGCGGCACTAGAGAGCGGCGCCGACGCGGTTTATTTAGGTGGCAAGATGTTTGGGGCACGCCATTATGCACCTAACTTTACCGACGAAGAGCTTGCAGAGGCTGTGCGGCAGGCTCACCTACGCGGCATTTCGGTTTATGTCACGGTCAATACCCTCGTAGATAATGGGGAAATGCCGCTGCTTATTGATTATCTCCATTATTTATACCAAATCGGCGTGGATGCGATTATTGTACAGGACATCGGCGTGGCCTGTATCGCCAGAGCCGTTGTGCCCCATCTGCCTATTCACGCCAGTACGCAGATGACAGTTCATAACTTGGCCGGAGTTCAGTTTTTGGCCGAGCACGGCTTTACCCGCGCAGTACTTGCCCGCGAGCTTTCTTTGGATGATATAGCTTATATTTGTCGTCATGCTCCCATTGAAATTGAGACTTTCATTCATGGCGCGCTTTGTATATGTTACTCGGGGCAGTGTCTTATGAGCAGCCTAATTGGCGGGCGCAGCGGCAACCGCGGGCGATGTGCGCAACCTTGCCGTCTTCCTTATACCCTGGTGGACAAAGAGGGGCGCAATGTCCTTGAAGGCCGGGATGCGGGCGAGTATTTATTAAGTCCCAAAGACCTAAAGACTATCGAACATATACCCCGTCTCATTGAGGCTGGCGTTGTTTCGTTTAAAATTGAAGGTCGGATGAAGCGACCGGAATATGTCGCGGTAGTGGTTGACACATACCGGCGCGCGATAGATGCTTATTTGGCCAATAAAACGAATTTTACCGTAAGTACACAGGACCATAAGGATTTAGCGCAAATTTTTAACCGCGATTTTACAACCGCCTATCTCCTCGGAAAAGAAGGTAGATTTATGATGAGTGACCGTCGTCCTAATAATCGCGGCGTTCGTATTGGCCGGGTAATAGACTATTTGCCGCGGGAGAAGACGGCGGTAATTCGGCTGGATGAGCCGTTGGCGCTTGGCGATATGGTAGAATTTTGGGTTAAAGTAGGCGGTCGGGTTTGCACGAACGTGACCTCGCTGAAACTGCAGGGCCAAGATGTCCCGGAAGCACCGGCAGGCAGGGCCGTAGCAATACCCGTTCCGTCACCGGTAAGGCCGGGTGACCGGGTGTTTAAAACGTTTGATGCTAAGCTGATGGAACGGGCACGCGCTTTTTTCAACGCCGGCGCCCCCTTGCGCCGCATTGCGGTGGATGCCGAAGTGGATGTCGGTGAAGGACGACCGTTGACTATTACTTTTACTGATGTGGATGGATTTCGCGGCGCCGCTGCAACCAATTTTGTCGCAGAAAGGGCTATCAAACGGCCGCTTACCGAGGAGACAGTAAAAAAACAGCTTGAGCGCCTAGGTACTACCGTTTTTGCATTACGGAACTTGACATGCCGGATTGAAGGCGAAGCAATGGTCCCGCTAAGCGAAATCAACGAAGCGCGTCGTAAGGCCGTCGAAGCCTTGGAGCAGGCGCGGCTGTCCCGTTATCGCCGCCCGGATCTGTCGCCAAGGAGTATTACTTTGGAAGAGCTGTGCCCACCGGATAAGGCTGCCAGAACCAAAGTGAAAACCGAACTCGTCGTTAATGTTGATACCATGGAAAAGCTTAAAGCCGCGCTGATTGCCGGAGCTGACTGGGTGTTGTATGGCGGCGAGACTTATACCCACCGGGCGATAACGGCTGATGAATACCGTCAGGCCGTTGAACTTACCCGACATTACGGTAGGAAGATAATATTAAATACACCGCGGCTGGTAAAGGAATGGCAGATGCCGGGTCTGCGCAAAGAACTGGAATTGTTTAGTGAACTTTGCCCGGATGCTATTAGTGTAGGTAATCTTGGTTCTTTGCATATTGCCCGCACAATATGTTCTCTGCCGCTACATGCCGATTTTTCTTTCAATATCTATAATAGTGCTGCCGTTTGTTTTCTCGTTGCGCAGGGAGTGGCGAGCCTGACTCTATCGCCTGAGTTAAACTTTGGCCAGATTGAGAATATTGCCGGCTGGGGCAGTGCAGCGCTGGAATGTATTGTCCACGGCTATTTGCCTTTAATGGTTTCTGAATACTGTGTGGTCGGCAGCTTTATCGGCGGACTACATACCGGTAATTGCAACCAAGCCTGCCGGCGCGGCGAGTATTGGCTCCGCGACCGGATGAATGAAAAGTTTGCCGTGGCGACTGATCAGTTTTGCCGCATGCATATTTTAAATGCCAAAGAACTTAGTATGCTGCCCCATGTCATGAAGTTTATTCAGCTCGGAATTGACCGCATCCGCATTGAAGCGAAAACAGGCGACCCTGCCTATGTGCAGCGAGTTACTCAATTGTACCGTCAGTTATTGGACTATGGTGAAGCCCACCCTCTGTTAATTAAGGGCGATTTCTCCGTAGTTGAGCATGCGGACATAACCAGGGGGCATTATTTTAGGGGCGTTTTATGAAGGAGAAGGCAATGGATACATCGGTACTGACAACTTTAGAGTTTGTAAAAATTCGTGATATGCTGGCCGAGGCAACGGTTACCAGCATGGGCCGGGAATTGGCTTTGGCCCTTGAACCTGCTGACGACTGGAACGAAGTTGAAAACCGGCTTCGGGAAACAAGGGAAGCACGGGACATTCTCTTGGCTTCGTCCCATGTCCCGTTTGGCGGAGCGCGTGATATTCGCGCTATTCTTCGCCGGCTGGAAATCGGGGCGGTCCTTGAACCGGAAGAATTGCTTGCTATTGCAAGTACACTGTACGCGGCCCGTCGTCTTAAACAGTTTTTGACAGAGGCAAAGCCGTCATCCGTGCTTTTGACCGAGAAAGCAGGGCGGATTACCGCTTTGCGGAATTTGGAAGCGGCCATTGAAAGTACCGTGAGTGAACAGGGGATAGTGCGCGACGAAGCGAGTGTAGAACTCACCCGCATTCGCCGGGAGATTAGGGTAGCGCAGCAGCGGGTAAAGGAAAAATTGGACCAAATTCTACATTCCGCAGAGTACCAAAAATATTTTCAAGAGGCTTTAGTTACCATCAGGGGTGACCGCTATGTCATCCCCATTAAGCAGGAGCATCGTTATCATTTTCCAGGCATTGTTCATGACCAGTCGGCGAGCGGGGCGACTGTTTTTATCGAACCGATGGCCGTCGTCAACCTCAACAATGACATCAAGCAACTAGTCGCGGCGGAGAAAAATGAAGTGGAACGCATTCTTGCGGCTTTAAGTTCACAGGTTGCCCGCCATGTCGATGCCATTCGTCAAAATAGCGAAATAGTGGCCGCCCTTGATTTTGCTTTTGCGAAGGCTAAGCTGGGGCTGGATATGCAAGCCAATATGCCGCTATTAAATGATAAAGGCCGAATTTTTCTGCGGCAAGCTCGGCATCCTTTGATTCCCCGTGATGAAGTTGTGCCGATCGACGTAAGATTGGGTGAGGACTTTTCTATTTTGCTTATTACTGGGCCAAATACCGGCGGTAAGACGGTAACTTTAAAAACAGTCGGGCTATTTGCCCTTATGACTCAGGCCGGGTTGTTCATTCCTGCCGGTTCAGGCTCGGAAATGCCAGTATTTAGAAATGTTTTTGCCGATATTGGCGACGAACAGAGTATTGAGCAGAGCCTGAGCACGTTTTCGGCTCATATGACCAATTTAGTAAAAATATTGGCGAAAGTGTCGGCCCATGACCTGGTACTGATTGATGAAATCGGGGCAGGTACTGATCCGGGTGAAGGGGCGGCTTTAGCCATGGCCATTCTTGAATATTTACACAGTGCGGGGGCCAGGACGATTGCCACCACTCATTACAGTGAACTTAAAACTTTCGCTTACTCCAGACATGGAATTGAGAATGCTAGCGTAGAATTTGATATACATACATTACGTCCTACCTACCGATTGCAGATTGGTATTCCCGGCAGCAGCAACGCCTTTGCTATCAGCCGTCGGTTAGGGCTGCCACAGGAGCTGATCGATAGGGCCAGACAATTTTTAGATAAAGATTATGCCCAATTTGAAAAGATTTTGGCCGTTTTAGAACAAGAAAAGAAAGAATATGAAGAGCGCCGCCGGCGAGCGGAGGAGCTAGAGGCGGAAGTAGCCGCCCTGCGCCAGAAATTAGCCCAGGAAGAAGCAGCGCTTTTAGCGCGCAGACGGGAAATTATTGATAAGGCGCAGGAAGAGGCGATGAGTATTGTTCGCCAAGCCAGACGGCAGGCTGAAGAGGTTATTGCCCGTCTTAAGGAACAGTTTTCCGTTGCGAGCGATAAAGAGCGGCAGCAAGCTATCGCGGATGCGCGGCGGCAATTGCAGCGACAGATGGCTGAGTTGCATCATCCGGAACTTGACGCTGCCGAAAAGACAGCACCTCCCGCCTTGTTGACGCCGGGCTCTACAGTTTATGTAACAACTTTGCGGCAAAAGGGCTCTGTTTTAGCAATTAAGGACGGGGAGGCGGTTGTTCAATTAGGCGTTTTAAAGGTAAACGTGCCTGTGGCTGCTTGTCGGATAGTAGAAGAAATGGCACCGGCTGGTCACGGGCATAAGGGGGTAAGCGTAGACTTTGCTAAAGTTCAAAGTGTTTCTCGGGAAATTGACGTCCGAGGTATGACCGTTGCCGAGGCCGAGACAGTATTGGAAAAATACTTGGATGATGCTCTCCTTGCCGGTTTAAGTGAAGTAAACGTGATTCACGGTAAAGGTACAGGCGCTTTACGCAAGGGAGTTCGCTCTTATCTTAAAGACCATCCGCATGTAGTTGAGACGCGCATCGGTGAGCTTAGTGAGGGCGGGGACGGGGTAACGGTTGTTAAATTAAAGTAAAGTAACATGGGGGAGAGACAGATGATAACTAAATACCGGGAGATCGAGGAACGCGCTATCGAGCATGTTGCTGACCTGATGTGCGTGGCGGCCAGAACAGCGCCAAAAGCCAAAGGTGTGGACAATTTGATTGCTATGGTGGTGAAAGGCCGAGTGAAAGACCAGTTGGCGGAAGAAATGCGCCGGATTGCCAAGACGTCAGGTGCGCAATTTTTTGAAAGGGATGCTGTTTGTATAGACAAGGCTGCACTGGTTGTACTCCTCGGACAAAAAGTGAAACCTTTGGGAGTACCTAGCTGCGGCTATTGCGGTTTTGCCAACTGTGCCGAAAACGAAAAAAACAATGGTCTTTGTGCTATCAGCATAGGCGATTTGGGTATTGCTATTGGCTCGGCCGTAAGCGTCGCGGCCCAGCATCATGTCGATAACCGTGTTATGTTTAGCATCGGCCGGGCTGCTCTCAATCTGGACATTTTTGAAGAAGACGTTGTAAAAATTGCCTATGGCATTCCCCTAAGCATTTCCGGAAAAAACCCCTTTTTTGATAGAACATGAAAAACTGAGGTGTTTGCACCTCAGTTTTTTGATTAAAAATGATTTTTCCAGTTTAAATAACGACCACCGTCTTTTTTCTCCGTATCCTGATCAGTGGTAATTTTGTTGTGCCCTTCGGTATCCACGTCTACCGTTGTTATCGTAGCGGCTGGCGTATTCTTTTTCGGTTCTGTATTTATTTCTTCCTTTTCACTTTTTTCCTGCTTCTCGTTCTTCCCTTCTTGCTTTTCGCCACTGCTTAAACTATTTAGTAGTCCAAGGATAGCAGCAATATTGGCAGGGGTTAACTTCGATTTGACTTGTGAATTATTCAATAGAGGCAGTAGTTTAGAGAGAGCATCTGCAGGCAGGCTGCCATCATTGGATTTGCCTAACTCGCCGAGTAATTTTTGCAAGGGATTACCTGCAGAAGGCGGTAAAGCAGTTACGTTCGATGTTTGGTGACGGTTCAGAATAAGGAAAAGGCAGATTAGAGCCAAAATATCCATAACTGTGCTATAGCCTGCGGTACTTTGAACCGCGGCATCAAGCATACGAATTATCGAGTGGAGAAGGGTTATAGGCTTATCGGGATTGTCATTTGCCATATTAATGCCCCCTTAAAATAGCCCCGGGATTTTCGGCAAATTTAACTCTGATGTCAATTTATTCATGGCAGTCTGATTAAGGTCGCGCGATTTAGTAAGAGCATTATTTATGGTAGCCACAAGCAAATCCTGAAGGAGAGCTGCATTATCCGGCGCTAAATATTTTGCATTTAATTCAATCGATATAATGTCTTGCTGGCCGTTTATGACAACCTTTATTACATCGCCGCTTGAAACTTCGATACGTTCATTTTTTAAATTTTCCTGAACGTTTTCAATATTTTGCTGGATTTTTTTCACCATTTCCATAATGCTTCCTAGATTCTCCAACATAAACTTCACCCCCATAAATTTTAAACTTAAGTTAATCTATTCATTTATTAGAAAATTAATGTATGTCTTTTCTATTCCTCGAGACCGATGTAGGTCGCTAGTCATATATTAGATTAGAAATAAATGAGGACTTTAAGGGGTGAAATAAAATGGCCTTTGGGTTGAATAAAAGAAAACCGCGGGAACGCGCTACCGCCAATGGCGAAGCGGCAACAGGAAAGGCAAAACTGGCAAAACCTGTAAAGCCAGTTAGTTTGCTTAGAAAAATATTTAATAATCCTAATTCTGGCTCTCAATTATTGGTAATTTTGCTTACCCTGATGTCTGATAATGTAAATATGGACAGAAGGATAAGCACTATGACTGCTTCGATTGATAAAATCAGAAACGTAACTGAACTCATGAATACTACCTTGCAATCTTTAAAAACGGCAGCGGAAGTGCCAAATCATGTCAGAAAACTATTGAAGTGAGAACACGTTCTCGCAAAATGTGCGGCGCCCTGGTGTAACACTTCTCTTGCCAACTCCATATATTGAAATTAGAAAGAGGGCACCACAAAAGCCCTCCCCAAATGATACATTTAAGGAGGTTATATTATGGCAAGAGGTTGCGGATTTGGCAATGGTGGGTTTGTTTGGATTCTCATAATAATTATCATTCTGTTGTTCTTCTTTGAAGAAGACGTTAACACCACTTTATAATCTCTAACCATTAAGGGACACGGACATCGTGTTCCTGAATTTTATAAGGGTTAGGATCTTCAAAGTAGGAACATATGATTTAAGGATTATCGCTAAACCTAAATTCCCCTTGAGTTAAGGAAAGGAGGAGTAGTTTATGGGTTTCGGGCGTTGTGGCTTTGGTAATGGTAGCTGGGTGATTATCCTCATTATAATAATTCTGCTGCTGTTCTTCTTTGTTGAAGAAGATACGACTAGCATCTAGTAATTTAGTTTGCTGGGGAAGAACTCAGTGAAACATGTCTTGATCGTGGTTAAGTATAGTACATCTATTGAATATATATGCGGGCATACAAAAAAACACGCGAGAAATTCGCGTGTTTTTTTTGATGTTATGGTCCGCCTTTTTTAGGCTCTGGTTTGGGCGGCGGCGGGGTAGCCGGTGTAGTAGGCGCAGTGACCGGTTTATCCTGCCGGGCAGGCGGAGGGGGTAATGCTTTATCGCCAGTCTTGTTATCGGCTTGTTCGTCTGATTTTTTATCTTTTTCGTCTTTGTTATCGTGATTATTAGGTTTATTGGTTGCTTGGCTAGGTTGGGTCGGCTGCGTGCCTTCAATAAAGATTTCCTTGCGGCTTTCCTTGTTATTCGGATCGGTAACCAGCAGTCCGTCTTTAGTCGATATGGTAGCGACAACAATGCCTTGGGGCGTCACAAAGTCCCGTACCGGGTATTTAGCTAAGGCGCTGCTCATGAAGGTACGCCAAATACTGGCTGGGATAGAACCTCCGGTTATGCCCTCTAGATACCCGTCATTGTCATAGCCCAGCCAGACAGCAGCAACCAGGTCAGGGGTATAGCCCACAAACCAGGCGTCTTTATAGTCGCTGGTTGTCCCCGTTTTGCCCGCGGCCGGGCGGCCGATATTGGCTCTCGTACCGGTACCGTGGGTGATTACACCACGCAGCATGTCTGTCAAAAGATAAGCAGTGCGTTCGTTAATGACAATTTTTTCGCGGTGGGTGTGTTGCTCGAGAACTTTACCATTGCGGTCAACGACTTTAATAATAGCAACAGGCTCCACCCTAATACCGCGGTTGGCCAATACACCGTAAGCGCTCGCAATTTCCAGCGGTGTTACGCCACGGGTAAGGCCGCCTAAGGCCATCGCCAGGTTGCGGTCGTTGGGATTGCCATGCAAGACTAATGTAGAAATCCCCATCTGCTGGGCATAATACAGGGGTTTATCTACGCCGACCTGATGTGCCAGTTTGACGGCTACCACATTGAGTGATTGCTCAAGGGCGGTGCGCAATGAAACAGGTCCGTGGAACTTGCCGTCATAATTTACGGGAGACCAATTGCCAAAGGAAATAGGGCTATCATCTATAATCGAAGCGGCTGTAAAGCCATTTTCGAGGGCTGCTAGGTATACAAAAGGCTTAAAAGCTGAACCGGGTTGACGTTCTGCCATGATGGCCCGGTTAAATTGGTCGTTGCCCCTGCCGCCGACCATTGCTTTGATGTAGCCTGTGTGCGGATCTATCGCCACCAGCGCTCCCTGGGGCTGTTTAATTCCGTTTTTATCCGTATATGCGGTAGGAAGTTGTGCCATGGCGCGCTCTGCGGCTTGCTGCATATCCAGGTCGAGACTGGTATAAATTTTTAAACCGTCTTTATATACGGCATCGGCGCCGTATTTATCGATCAATTGCTGGACAACATAGTCAACAAAATAGGATGCTGTTGGTCTGTCTTTCGCGGAAGGTGATGCTAATTTAATTTCTTCTTTCTTAGCCTTTTCCTCTGTGGCTTCGTCAATGTATCCATACTTGACCATCTGGTTGAGGACAGTAAGTTGCCGTTCTTTGGCCGCTTTAAAGTTATTAGCCGGCGAGTAGTAATTGGGGCTTTTCGGAATACCGGCTAGCATTGCACATTCCGCTAAAGAGAGGTTCTCAACATTTTTGCCGAAATATACCTGCGCGGCAGCCTGGACGCCATATGCACCTTGTCCGAAATAAATCTGGTTAAGATACATTTCCAAAATCTCGGTTTTACTGTATTGTCGCTCAATTTGCAGTGCGAGTACGGCTTCCTGGATTTTCCGCTTTAGGGTACGTTCTTGCGACAGAAGGGCATTTTTGGCCAGTTGTTGCGTGATTGTGCTGCCACCTTCTGATACGCCCCGATCGGTAATATTCGCCCAAATGGCCCGTAAAATTCCCCGGGGATCAATGCCAATATGCTGGTAAAACCGGGCATCTTCAGCGGCGATGAAGGCGTTTTGCAAGTCTTTAGGAATTTTATTAATAGATACGGGAAGGCGGTTCTCGACAGAGTGGATAGTTGCGATCAATTTTCCGTTGCTATCGAAAACCTGCGACGATGCGGCAGGACGAATTTCCCCTTTCAGGCTTGGCATAGTATGAATACTTGCCGTTACAAAGCCTAGTCCTGCGCCTGCGACCATAACAGCAAAAACAATCAGCGCAATGGCGATCAGCCTTCCGATTTTGCCGCGGCGGCGTCGGTCGTGCTGACCTTGCTCGTTATGTTTTTTACTCATAATGCCTCCTTAACTTGCCAGCATACAAATTATTATATCATAAACAGCACCTTAAGCATAATTAGGTTAATTTGCAAATTACTTAATGTTATGTTATAATGCGGCTGAATGATACCAAAATAAGGTAAAAAGTTCATTTTGGCGTTTTGGGGAGGAAGGATATGCTACCTGTTGAACAACAGTTAAGAATAATTAAACGCGGGGTCGCCGAAATCCTGCCAGAACCGCTGTTGGTAGAAAAACTGAAGCGTTCTGTCAGCACGGGTGTACCTCTTAGGGTAAAGCTTGGGTTAGACCCTACCGCGCCGGATATTCATCTCGGACATACGGTGGTGCTCCGTAAGCTCAAGCAGTTTCAGGACCTGGGGCACCACATTATTATTATCATCGGCGATTTTACTGGTCGAATAGGCGACCCGACCGGTAAATCGGAGACTCGCAAACAGCTTACTGAAGAAGAAATTCGCATTAACGCCCGCACTTACGAGGAGCAAATTTTCCGGATTCTTGACAAAGAAAAAACAGAAGTAGTATTTAACAGCTCTTGGTTAGCGCCGCTGTCCTTTGCTGACGTTATCAAACTGGCCGCGCAATATACCGTTGCCCGGATGCTGGAAAGGGAGGATTTTTCCAAGCGGTTTAAAGAGGGGCGGCCAATCAGTATTCATGAGTTCTTTTATCCTCTTATGCAGGGCTATGACTCAGTAGCGCTAAAGGCGGACATTGAGTTTGGCGGCACTGACCAAAAATTTAACCTGCTGATGGGACGGCACCTGCAGGAACAGTTTGGCCAGGAACCGCAGGTGGCGATTATGATGCCTATCTTGGAGGGGCTTGATGGCGTCAATAAAATGAGCAAAAGCCTGGGTAACTATATTGGTATAAATGAACCGCCTGGTGAAATTTACGGGAAAGCCATGTCTATCCCCGATGACCTGATGGTCCGTTATTATGAACTGGTTACCGATGTAAGCCTGGAAGAATTGGAAGCTATCCGGCATGGCCTGAAGACAGGTGGGCTTCACCCCCGCGATGCCAAGATGCGTTTGGCTCATACACTGGTTAGGTTATATCATGGTATAGAAGCGGCTGACAATGCTCAAGCGGAATTTATTCGCGTTTTTCAGCAGCGTGACATTCCTACGAATATGCCGGAGATCAGCTTACCGGCCAGTGATGCTCCCGTGTGGCTGCCCAAGTTGCTCGTCCAACTTGGTCTGGCTGTCAGCAATAGCGAAGCCAAACGCGCCATTCAGCAGGGAGCGGTCAAAATTAACGGCGAAAAAATTACCAATGTAGATGAAGAAGTAACAATTGCCGATGGTATGGTAGTCCAAGTCGGCAAACGAAAATTTGCTAAGATAGTCTTATCAAAATAGCTTTCAACGACGAAAGGCTAGACCGATGTATAGCGGTCTAGCCTTTCTAATTTTTAAAATACGGCAAGGTCTTCGTCGCGGATGTCACAAATGAACATATGTCCGGGAGCGTGTGTAATCATTAATTCGGGCTTGACCGTCATGGCTACGGCCTGAGGGGTAACTCCACACGCCCAGAATACAGGAACTTCTCCAGGCTTTATGGTTACAGCATCGCCAAAATCGGGTGTACTAAGGTCTTTAATCCCTATGGCCGCCGGATCTCCAATATGAACGGGAGCGCCATGCACGGCGGGAAATCGTGATGTTACCTGCACTGCTTTGACTACTTGCTCTTGCGGGATGGGGCGCATGCTGACTACCATGGGACCGCGGAATACTCCCGCCGGGATGCATTGTCTATTTGTAATATACATGGGAACATTACAGTTTTCTTCAATATGTCGGACAGGTATTCCGGCATCCAACAGTCCTGTTTCAAACGTAAAACTGCAGCCTAGCAGAAAAGCAACAAGGTCTTTATTCCAATACCTCTCGAGATCCAGGACTTCTTCAACAAGCTGGCCTTTTACATAGACCCGGTACTTGGGGATATCATAGCGCAAATCGGAACCGGGTGCAACCAATGCCGGTTCAGGCGAACCTACTTCAGTAACATCGAGGATGGGGCAAGGTTTGGGATTGCGCTGGGCAAAAAGGAGAAAATCAAAAGCCAGGTCTTTGGGAAGAACGACTAGATTAGCCTGAGCGTATCCTTTGGCCATACCGGAAGTTGGCTGGACAAGCTGGTTTTGCCTGATCATGGCTTTAACGGCTTTCGGATGCATTTGTGACAAATCCAAACAAATCACCTTTCCTATTAAGAATTTTTATCTATTTATTATACAAAAAATGTTGCAATACCTTCCGTTAAAGAAGGATTTTTAACCAATTAATGGAACATTTATTATCGTATAAATACATTTGTTCCTGTTATAACAAAACTTTTTTGTATTATTGGGGAGGGGTTTAATGAAAAATCTGCTTGAGTTGACAGTCATTTATAAAAGTGGTGGCTGCGACAAAGTAGGAATGGTAGTTGAGAACATTTATAACGGTGGGTACGCTGGCCGCAATCAGGAACATGTAAGGGAGCATATTGAAGAATTGGCCAAGGTCGGCGTCCCCGCTCCGACTACTACGCCTACGCTTTATCCTTTAGCGAATTATAATTTAACAACGGGCGGACCGAATTCAAGTGCATAACAAGCGAAAACTTCTGGGGAAGTCGAATATGTTTTGCTGTGGCAGGCCGGCAGGACATATGTTACTGTTGGCAGCGATCATACTGACAGGGATTTGGAAAATTTCAGCGTTGCCAAATCCAAACAGGCTTGTCCCAACATCATAGCCAAAGAAGTGTGGCTGTACGAGGATGTAAAGGATCACTGGGATCAAATTCAGTTAAAATGTTGGGCGACAAAAGATGGCCAGCGGGTTCTTTATCAGGATGCCACGCTTGGCGCCCTCATGCGCTGGGAAGAATGGGAACCTATTTTTACAAAGTTGGGTATTACCAAACTGAACAACAGCGTCTTTTTCTCCGGGACGATTAATACGGTCGGCAAAGCGCTTATTTTTGCCGATAAATACGAACTGGAAATGATTGACCCGGTATTGGGCCGAGCACTTAGGCATGAATATACCGTGCAGGTATTGCCTGAGGGAATTAAGTAAATCTGTTTAGGCAAGCACAGACGGGATAAGTTTTTGAGGAGGTATATAATGGCAGAACCAGTAGTCACCAAACCGGCTTCCAAATCAAATTGGTCCGTATTGCTAGGGGCAGCATTTATCATGGCTACTTCGGCTATCGGCCCGGGTTTTTTGACCCAAACCACGGTGTTTACGGAAAAGTTTCGCGCTGACTTCGCCTTTGCCATTTTGGCGTCAATTATCATTGACATCGGGGCTCAGATGAACGTGTGGCGCGTCATTACGATGAGCCGCATGCGCGGCCAGGATGTGGCTAATAAGGTTTTTCCCGGTCTTGGTCATTTTATTGCACTGTTAATTGTCATGGGTGGTCTGGCTTTCAACATCGGCAATATTGCCGGTTGCGGTATGGGTTTTAACGTTCTGTTTGGCGTTACAGAGCAGACGGGGGCGATAATATCCTGTATAATAGCCTTGGCGATTTTTGCTTCTAAAGAAGCCGGCGCCGCCATGGACATGGTAGCCAAAGCCCTGGGGGCTGTCATGATCTTGCTTACGGCATATGTCATGCTCATTTCTAATCCACCGGTTGGGCAGGCGGTAGTTAAGGCTGTCTTCCCGTCCGACTACGGCAGCCTGCTGCTGCCGATGATTACCCTTGTCGGCGGTACCGTGGGCGGCTATATTACCTTTGCCGGCGGGCACCGGCTGCTTGACGCGGGCATTGTTGGCCATGAGAATCTTAAGGAAGTTAATAAAAGTTCCGTAACCGGCATTTTAATTACCGGTGTCATGCGCGTGATCTTGTTCCTGGCGGTTCTTGGCGTCGTTTCGGCCGGCGCTACCCTGGCCAAAAACAATCCTCCCGCTTCGGTATTCCAAATTGCCGCCGGTAATTTGGGCTATAAGTTCTTTGGCATCGTCCTTTGGTCAGCAGCCATTACCTCTGTTGTTGGCTGCGCCTACACGAGTGTTTCCTTCCTGCGGTCCATGTTTAAGGTGGTCGATAAATATAATTCCTATTTCATAATGTTATTTATCGTTTTTTCCACCCTTGTCTTTGTGTTTGTGGGCAGACCGGTAACAGTATTAGTCATTGTCGGCTCGCTTAATGGTCTTATTTTGCCGATTACACTTGGATCAATGTTGCTTGCTGCCCGTAATAAGAAGATTGTTGGCGATTACGAGCATCCGACCTGGCTGCTTGTGTTCGGAATTTTGGCTGCTCTCGTCTCGGCTTATGCCGGTGCCATGTCGCTTCAGGGTATTGCCGCACTTTGGAATAAATAAAAAATGAACGGAGGCGCCATGTAATTTACATGGTGCCTCACTCTTGAGGAGGTGCTACCTATGGACGGGGTAAGAATACTACCGGCTGGCGAGCAGGCTATAGTCGTTGAGTTCGGCCAGGCCATCGACCCCGACATCAACCGGCGGGTGCATCAACTTGGCCGCCAGCTTGCCGGACAGAAATTGCCGGGCATCATCGAAGTCGTACCCACCTATCGGTCGTTGTTAATTTATTTTGATCCATTAATTATTACGCGGCAAACGGTAGCCGAACAGGCAATGGCTTTGCTTGCCAGTGGAAACACTGCGGAAACAGGCGACAGTAAGGCGCGCATCATTCATATTCCGGTATGTTATGGCGGGGAGTTTGGTCCGGACATAGGGTTTGTGGCTAACCATAACGGTCTGACAGAAGCTGAAGTAATTGAGATTCATACTTCTGTTCCATACCTTATCTATATGCTGGGCTTCACTCCGGGATTTCCGTATTTGGGCGGAATGTCGCCGCGTATTGCCACACCCCGGTTGGAAAAGCCCCGGACAAGAATACCGGCCGGTTCTGTCGGTATTGCAGGAACGCAAACAGGTTTCTATCCCATAGAAAGCCCTGGTGGTTGGCAGTTAATCGGACGGACGCCCGTAAAAGCATTTGATCCGCAAGCGGCTACTCCGTTCTTGTTTGCTGCTGGTGATTATCTTAAGTTCTATGCCGTATCGGCCGAAGAATATGAGACGATCGCCAAAGATGTTGCGGCTGGTCGTTATGCACCAACAATTACCGAAATGGCGGTAGAAGGAGGGATTAAGTCGTGATTACCGTTCTTAATCCCGGGCTGTTTACGACCGTACAGGACTACGGACGTTGGGGGTATCAGGCTTTTGGGATGCCTGTCGCCGGCGCCATGGACCGGTATGCCTTTAGGCTTGCCAATATTCTGGCCGGTAATGCCGACAATGCTGCTGTATTGGAAATGACCCTGCGTGGAGGAAGCTTCCGGTTTGAACAGGACTGTCTGGTGGCGGTGTGCGGCGCTGATATGCAAGGTATGCTGAACGGGCAAAAGATTCGCAACTGGTCTTCCTTTTGGGTACCGGCTGGGAGCGAGTTGACTTTTGATTATGCCGTAACGGGCTGTCGTGCTTATCTGGCCGTTCATGGCGGTATTGACATACCTATTGTGCTTGGTAGTAGGTCTACTTACACGCGGGCCGGTGTTGGCGGCTATCAAGGCCGGCAATTGCAGACCGGAGATCAACTGCCGGTTGGCTGTGAGGGGAAGTATCTCGCTGTGCCGCGCCATCTCCCCGAACAATTTATTCCCCAATACGGCAATCACGTCCAGCTGCGCGTACTTTTGGGGCCGCAGGATGACCTTTTTACCACCAAAGGAATTGATACACTGTTCACGGCCGTTTATACCATATCGTCTGAGGCTGACCGGATGGGATACCGGTTAGAAGGAGAAAAAATTGAACACAGCGGCAAACCGGATATCGTTTCCGATGCGTTATGTCTGGGAGCTATTCAGGTGCCGGGGCACGGGATGCCCATTGTTATGATGGCCGACCGCCAGACAACGGGAGGATATGCCAAGATTGGCACGGTTATCGGACCTGATTTGCCCAAACTGGCGCAGGCAAAACCGGGCGATACGGTTTCGTTTGTCCGCTGTACCGATGAAGAAGCGGTTGCGGCCCTGCGGGTCGAACAACAGACTTACGCTCAGATTCAGGCTATTTGGGCGGCTGATTATGCATCCCGACCAACAAGGGTATTTAACGTCAAGATAGGCGAGCAGACCTATCGGGTAGAAATTACGGAGGTGTAGCGATATGATGACAATTGACTTAAACTGTGATATGGGGGAAAGCTTTGGCGTTTATAAACTGGGCTATGATGAAGAAGCAATGCCATATGTGACATCAATTAACGTCGCCTGCGGCTTCCACGCTTCAGATCCGATTAATATGCTTAAGACGGTGCGGTTGGCGAAGAAATATGATGTGGCCGTCGGAGCACATCCGTCTTTTCCAGACTTGGTAGGCTTCGGGCGCCGGGTTATGGCTGCTTCTATCGAAGAAATCAAAGCCGATGTTATGTACCAAATTGGCGCTTTGTGGGCGTTTTGTAAGGCTGAAGGTGTTAAATTGCAACATGTTAAACCTCACGGTGCGCTGTATAACGTTGCCGAAAAAGATGTGACCACGGCGGTTGCAATTGCGGAAGCCATTAAGGCCGTTGATCCTGACCTTTATATGGTTTGCTTAGGCAATTCCGCAATGGTAGAGGCTGCCAAAAAAGTAGGCGTCAAATATGTCGAGGAAGCCTTCGCAGACCGGGCGTATACGAGTCAGGGCACCCTAGTGCCGCGCAAGCAAGCGGGTGCCGTCATCCACGATGTCAATGCCGTCGCCGACAGAGTGTTGTCGATGGTGAAAAATAAGACGGTTACTGCCATCGACGGTACTGTTGTCCCAATTTCGGCACAAACGATTTGCGTCCACGGCGATACGCCGGGCGCGGTTGAAATGATAAAAGCGATCCGGGCAAAACTGGAACAAGAAAACATAATATTGAAAGCCTTTGGCCGGTAAAAAAATGCTAGACCGCGAATAAGCGGTCTAGCATTTTTAATGTCATTCATCGTTATTGTCAAGCAGTGCTTTTTTATCCACGGCTTCGTCCGCCACAGACGCCATTTGGGCTTCGGCCATAGTGATCAACTCTTTTACCATATTTCCGCCAATTTTTCCGCCCATATGGCCGCCGATTTTACCTACTTCTTTGGTGGTCATGTTTTCCCAGCCAACCTGCTCTATCTTGTCTTTTAGGCCTAGTTCTTCAGCTACTTCGTATTTTTTTTGATTTAGTACGCTATCATAGTTTTTCGCGGTTACTTGTTGTTCCATTTCACCGCCAAGCGTTTCGTTGGCCACTTTAATTTTCAGTTTTTCCAGGGCGTTCTTGGCTTTCGGTTCCAGAATCCTATGATCGTTTGCCATGGCCATCTACTCCTGTGTTGTTGTTTAAAACTAGTTTTTGCATTTTAGAAAAAATTAGACTGGAAAATTTCGAAAGCACGCCGCTGTATTGGCGCATATAATAATAAGCAACATTATTTGGGAGGGAGAACAATGAGGTTCTCCGTGCGGAAAAAATTTTCTGCGCCTTTGTTTGCTATTGTGGGTTTGTTGTTGTTCAGCTTGGCGGTCTATGTATTTTGGCGGGTCGAAGTTCATTTGAAACCAACGTTGATGGCGATTGCGGAAGCAAGGGCTACAGCTATTGCAACACAAACTATTAATAACGTCATCAACGATAAAGTAAGTCGCACCATTGATCCTCAAACTCTCGTAACAGTTCGTTTTGACAGTAAAGGACGCGTTGTTTTGATCCAGCCCAATACAATGGAATTTAATAAACTGGCCGCTGATACTACCATAAAAGTACAAGATGCTTTACATATTATTACGGAAGAAAAAATCTATATTCCCATTGGTCAGGTTTTAGGCAGTCAAATTTTGGCAAGCTGGGGGCCTAAAATTCTTGTTACAATTATCCCCGTTGGTACAGTACAGGTCAAAGTCGTCGACAAGTTTGAACAAGCCGGTATAAATCAGACGCGCCATATGGTTTATCTCATGGCCACTACCCAAATTCATATTGTTGTTCCTTTGGTTAGCAAAAGTATCAGTGTTCATACGCAGGTGCCGGTGGCTGAATATGTCGTAGTTGGCGAAGTACCTAATACTTATGTCCAGTTTCCTTTCCCTCTGCCGAATGACGCACACGGCGGAAACGGCAATGACCATAGTTAATGGCCATGGTTCATAGCCATAATTGACAGAAAGACTCCATGGAGCTTTACTGCAACCTAACATTGGATTTTAGTATCCACCTATTACCATACCGAACACAGAAGTTAAGCCTACAAACGCCGAAAGTACTTGGCTGGAGACGGCCTGGGGGGGGATAGGTAGAAGCCGGTTAACAAAGAGCGCCTGTAGCAGGGTGCTCTTTTTATATGGTGAAGTTATATGGGGAAGCTAAAGGCTGAACAAAAGTCAGACTTTACACATCATGACACCAGCAATAGGTGCCTTTTTTTTATTAGGCTGTTTCACCGCAGGGGAGAGCGGTTTTTAGACTTGAAGCTTTAAAATTTGGCAGGCGAAGCAGGGTTATTTTTAATGATAATTTGCAGAGAATAGAATTAGGTCGATTTCTTATGAAAGGGGGCAGCACATTGTCAACGTATAAAGGCAGGCTGACCTATGCCAAAGGTACTTATGTGGAATTTGTAGTTGCTCCTAATCAGGATGTTGACTTTGGCGATATTTTAGTGGTGCAAGGCAAAAACAGTGACCGTTTTTATATTCGCGCCTATGATTTCAAGGTGAAGTCCCGTTGGTCAGGGTTAAATGGCGTTGGCTATTTAATGAGCAAGTTGGACGAGAATGGACAGGTTGAAAACCAAGAAGAACTAGATTTTTATCTCGGCGGCAATCATGCGGTTAAAATTGGCATGGCAGAACAACTTTGCTACGTGGATTCCCAAGGGAATCTTCATAATCCGAAAACCTGTCCGGACTTTTTTTGCGAAGTCCGTGGGCTTAGCTCGGACGACGCGGCATTATTGTCGGAAATGAAAGGCGATTTGGAATTGGGTTTTTTAAAGAGTGGCCGAGGCGTGTTAGAACTCCCGGTTGGCATCTATGGATCTAAAGCGATTACAGAACATGTCGGTATTTTTGGGACGACGGGCTCCGGTAAGAGCAATCTTGTAAAAGTATTGGCCAGTTCGATGATTAATAATGGCAACTATGGCATGCTGATTTTTGATGTCCATAATGAATACTTTCGTGATTTGAGTCAGCATCCTAAGGCGGCTGAGCGGTTGGTTGTGTATAATACTTGTCCGTATGATAGTCATACGCGCAAACTAGCCGTAAATGCCCAAGAAATTGACCCTGAAGATATTATAGCCTGTGCCACTTTTACCGAACCCCAGCTTGACGCCATATATAAACTATATTCCGTTTGGCAGGAGAACTGGATACAGTATCTTCTTCAATACGATGTTGCGGAAATTATTGATGAGCTAGCGGGATGTACTGGACAAAAGTTTCAGTCCCGCACGATCAGCAAGATTAAGAGCATTTGCTGGAACTTGCAACAGGAATTGAATATCCAGGAATATCAGCAATCGGCAATTTACCAGCTGCTAGGGGAACTTGAACAAGGGAAAGTTGTACTGGTAGAGCTTAAAAATATTTCGCCTGTAGGGGAGCAGGCTGTGTCTACCCTATTGTCCAAGAAACTGCTGCAGAATTATGCTTTAAAACCCGATAACCAAAGAGCTGGATTGAAACCTATTATGATCGTGTTGGAAGAAGCCCATCGTTTCCTGGGTAAGAAGGAACACAATAGTAACAACGTTTTTGCCCGGCTAGTTAGCGAGGCCCGAAAATTTAATTTGGGCTTGTGCGTTGTCGATCAGCAGCCGCGCCTTTTAGCCGATAAGGTACTTTCGCAACTAAATACACTATTTATATTGGGCTTGGCATCTAAAGCCGATCGGAGCAAACTAGAATCGATGTGCCGTAAAGATATTCTGCAACAACGTAATGAAATCAAAAATCTTGATTGTGGAGAAATGATTTTAGCAACTAACTATATGCGGTTTGCAGCGCCGGTCAAAGTGCATAAGTTTGAGGACTTTCTGGCGCGTTGCCAATCGGCTGGCCCGGTTTTCATTGTCCCCAATAGCTAAACCGCCTTAACAACGTAGGACATAGGTCCTGCGCTTTTTTATGTTCTGGTCTAAACCCCTTGTTTGTGCATACATTTTGATATAAGGGGGAGTGTGCCATGCGCAGCAAGAAGAGAAGTTTGCAGACATTGGCAAGATTATTGGAAATACCGCAGGATATCATTCTTGATTTGCCGCGTATTACCATGTTGGGCAACAAACAGTTGTTGGTAGAAAACCACAAAGGCATTATCGAATACACTCCTACGACCGTTCGCGTGAAATTGAACCAGGGGGAACTCATTGTGCACGGCACCAATCTTACTTTAGGCAATTTGCAGGCAGAGCAGATTTTGGTAGAAGGCACGGTAGGGGTGGTCAGGTATGACGTATAAAATCGCTAACTACCTTAGTGGCACTGTTCGTGTTCGCATCCAGGGGACAATGCCGGAGAAGTTTATTAATTTGTGCTTGGCACAGCATATTTTTTTATGGGGGATCGCTACGAAAAACGACGAAATGTTCGCGTTTATGCGGCTGTCCGATTTTTTTTGCATCAGAGCGCTTGCAAGAAAAAGCCGTGTTCGTGTTCGCGTGGTGAGTCGTTATGGTTGGCCATTTATTGCCGATAGATTCAAGCGCCGTAAAATGCTCGTGGTTGGTGCGGTTCTGTATTTATTTTTACTAAACTTTCTTGTAAGTTTTATTTGGTTTGTGGATATTACAGGTATGAAAACCCTGAGCAGTTACCGCATCAAAGCTATTGTAAATAGTAACGGGCTGAGGCCCGGTGTACTTAAAGAAAAGGTAGATGTCAAGGCACTGGAAAACGCTATTTTGTTTGCTTTGCCTGAGGTCGCATGGGTGGGCATTCATGTCGCGGGAACACGTGTAGTTATTGAGGTGGTGGAAAAAACGCTGCCGCGCATAGAAGATAAGGCTCCCGCCCATATTGTTGCTGCCAAGGACGGGGTGATTACCGAAATAATCGCCCTTGCGGGTCAATTGGCTGTGAAAAAAGGTGATACCGTTAAAAAGGGTGATTTGCTGATTAAAGGGTTTGCCCCCGACAACACTGCACCGGTAATCCCGGGTCAGACACCAATTGTTTCCATTCCTTCGCAACTCATAAGAGCACAAGGAATTGTTAGAGCACGAGTATGGTACGAAGGCTACGGCGAGGCAAGTACCGTGCAGGTCGTTCGCCAGCGGACGGGAAAGCAAGATATGGCAATTACTGTGACTATTGGCAGTCGCCATATCCTCTTGAAACGTATTTCGGAACCGCCTTTTGAAAACTATGAAACAGAGGAAGTACATAAAAAGCTGGTCTGGTGGAGGAATAGCGAGCTGGCTGTCGAATCAACTATAAAAATCTACTATGAATTAGGGACGAGTTGGCGGGAAATAACTGTAGAACAGGCGCGCGACGATGCTACTAGCAAGGCATGGCACGGCGTTCAGCGGCTAATTCCGGAAAATGCACAAATTTTGTCCCGCAATGTAGAAACTTTAAAAACGGAAGAACCTAATTTGGTCCGGGTGAAAGTTAGCGTAGAAACCGTTGAGGATATTGGGCAAAGTGTTGCTATAGTCCGATAGATATTATTAAGGAGGCTAATCTTATTGGAAATCCAACCGGATATGGAGAAACGGCTTAGTTTGAGCGATACCCAGGAAGCTATTGCGATTTTGGGACGCAATGACGAACACCTTCGCATTATTACCGAGCAGTTTTCCAGCCGTATTGTGGCTCGGGGGAATGAAATCGTTATTACTGGGGAAACCGGCGAAGTTGAGCAATTGGATAAACTATTCCGGGAGCTGTTGTTCTTATACCGCGAAGGCAATGCGATTACGACCCATGATGTGCGTTACAGCATTCGCCTGGTAAAAGAAGGTCGGGAAAAGTCGCTCCACGAGATGTATGCCGAAACAGTTTTAGTCACTGCCCGGGGGCGCCAAATTAAACCGAAAACGATAGGACAACACCGATATCTGCAAGCCATTCGCCAGAATTATATTACATTAGGTATAGGACCTGCCGGGACGGGGAAAACTTATTTAGCCGTAGCTATGGCAGTTTTTTCCTTGCGTAACAAGGAGGTAGAGCGGATCATCCTGACACGTCCGGCGGTTGAGGCCGGTGAAAAGTTAGGCTTTTTACCTGGTGATTTGCAGGAAAAAGTCAACCCGTACCTTCGGCCGCTTTACGATGCCCTTTATGATATTCTCGGCATTGATACATTTCAAAAATATATGACTAAAAACATCATTGAGGTTGCGCCTTTAGCCTATATGCGCGGACGCACCCTGGATGATTCCTTTATCATCCTTGATGAAGCTCAAAATACGACTCCAGAGCAAATGAAGATGTTTCTAACCAGAATGGGATTTGGGTCCAAAATCGTTGTTACCGGGGATATTACTCAGGTTGACCTGCCGCCTGGCCTTTGCTCCGGCTTGAAGCACGCGCAGACTGTTTTAAGCGGGATTCCTGGCATCGAAATCGTGCATTTGAACGAAAACGACGTGGTCAGGCATGAAATCGTAGGCCGTATTATTCGGGCCTATGAGCGCTACGAGCAGGAAAAGTGAGTTGAATATTATGTTATTAGTAAATAAACGATTGCGGGAGCTATTTGTCCATCCGACAAGCATATATGCTAAGCCAGTTGTTCGTCGGATAATCCTGGGGCTGGCTTTCTTTTCCCTTTTTATGCTTATTTTATCGGCTGATTTTATTCCAGATAAGGTATCGTTACAGGTTGGACAGGTAAGCGACCGCGATGTCATTGCTCCGCGCACCATATCGTATGTCGATCCCGTCAAAACTAGACAACTAGAAGCGGAAGTACTGGCAAGCGTGCCAAATGTGTATGATTTAGATGTATCAGTCATGGCCAAGGCCGAGGAAAACTTGGCAGGTATATTTCGGGCCGCCCGTACGGTTATGGCGGATAAAAATTTAAACACTGCTGACCAGCGGGCTGACAAGTTGCATACGTTTTTGCCGGTACCATTATCAACCAGTGCTGTTACCGGCCTAGTTAGTCTTGATGAGACCGGCCTAGCAAAAACGGAGGAATATACACGCAATATTCTTCGCAAATATTTTCAGCGCGGTATTCGCGAAGACGATTTGGATATGGCGCGCAAACAAGTCGCTCTCGACGCCGAAGAATTGGGTTTGGGCGCCAATGCTGAAGCGGCTGTCGCCAGCATTGCCCAAACGCTGCTTCGTCCAAATTACATCCTGAACGTCCGGGAAACGGACAAGCGTAAGCAGGCGGCACTAGCCAGTATTGAGCCGGTGCGGGTAACAGTGAAAAAGGGCCAAGTTTTAGTCCGGCAGGGAGATATTGTAACTAGTGAACAAATTCATGCCATGGAAGAACTTGGCCTATACGCAGGGCATGTAAATGAGCTTCGGATTTTTGGTTTAGCTATATTTGTTATTACCGTGATGGTTATCGTTTTAGGCTATCTTTATAAATTTGCTCCGCGTATTTATCAAAACGATTTATATCTTGTTTTGCTAGGATTGATTGTTTTAGTTTCGCTTCTGCTGGGGAAAGCAGCCCATTATTACTCTGATTTTGCTGCACCATTGGCGGCAGGCGCTCTGTTGACGGCGATACTGATTGATACCAGATTGGGATTAATGGTCAGCATTGCTTTGTCCATGTTGTTCGGGGTAATTGTTGATCACGATTTGCGGGCCGTAGCCGTTGCGTTGATAGGTAGTATGGCGGGTGTTTACAGCGTATCAAAAATGCCCCATGGTTATAGCCTTGCCAGAACTGGACTGTGGATAGCCGCGATTAATTTTTTGGTTGTCAGCTCAACCGGCTTTATTCAACAGGTGGATAATATTCATGTGCTGACCCAGGGCCTTTTGGGCGTGATCAGCGGTATCGCTTCGGCTGTTATTACCACTGGACTATTGCCGTATTTGGAACATACCTTTAATATAACAACACCGATAAAACTCCTGGATCTGGCACGGCCTAACCATCCGCTCCTGCAGCGGCTACTACTTGATGCGCCGGGTACATATCATCACAGTATTCTCGTGGGAAATTTAGCCGAAACGGCGGCTGACCTGGTAGGAGCCGATGCGGTATTAGCCCGTGTTGGAGCTTATTACCATGATATTGGGAAAATCCGGCGGCCGTACTTCTTTGTTGAAAATCAGGTAGGGGCCGAAAACCCTCACGACAAGATTGCACCTACCCTAAGTACCCTCATTGTTACTTCTCACATCAAAGATGGTGTTGAACTATGTCGCGATTATAAGTTGCCACAGTGTGTCATTGATATTGTGCAGCAACACCATGGAACAACGCTGGTATCTTATTTTTATAAACGAGCTACGGAAAATGAGCACGGCGATTGTATTATCGAGGCTGATTTCCGGTATGAAGGACCGCGGCCGCAGACTAAGGAAGCAGCGCTGGTTATGCTTGCCGATGCTTGTGAGGCGGCGGTACGCTCTCTTTCAAAACCTAATGTCAACCGGATTGAGGCGACGGTCCGCAAGATCATCCGCGAGCGGCTTTATGACGGGCAACTTGATGAATGCAATCTTACCCTTAGAGAACTTAACGTTATCGGTGATGTTTTTATCCGCGTACTGTCTAGTGTTTTTCACAAGCGTATCGAGTACTCGGATGTAAAGGGACTTAGAGAGGAGAAAACTAAGAATGGAAATAATAATAAGCAATCTTCAAGAGAAGATGAGCTTTACCCCGCAGATGGAGCAAACGGTAATAGCTGTATTAAATAAAGCGGCTGAGGTTTATGGTCTCAGCGAGCAGACTGAGGTTAGCATTGTTTTGGTCGATGATGAATACATCTTCGAGCTAAATCGACAATACCGGGACAAAGACGTACCAACGGACGTATTGTCTTTTGCCCTTAACGAAGGGGATGAGCCCGCTATCATTAATGACCCGGCTGCGATGCTGCTTGGTGATATTGTGATTTCTTTGGAGACTGCTGCCCGCCAGGCGGAGGAATTTGGCCATGGTTTGGAGCGAGAATTGGCATATTTAACCCTTCACGGGATGCTCCATTTGCTGGGATATGATCATGAAACCGAAGAGGAGCGGGTAAAAATGCGGAATGAGGAAGAATATATCCTTTCACAGCTAGGCATTACCCGTGATTGACTTATGCGTAGCAAATCGCTTTTTGCTTCGTTTCGATATGCATTGGCCGGCGTATTATACTGTCTTGCCACTCAGCGCAACATGCGGATCCATTTTATTGCCGGGGCAGTGGTTTTGCTTTTGGCTTGGCGGCTTCAGTTTAGTGGTACGGAGATGATTTTACTGCTGTTGACGGTTGTTGCCGTATTGGTAGCAGAAATGTTTAACACTGCGGTGGAAAAAGTGGTTGATTTAGCTTCACCGCACCGCCATCCTTTGGCCAAGATGGCCAAGGATGTGGCCGCTGGCGCCGTTTTAGTAACGGCGCTTGCTTCGGTAGCAGTGGGATTTATCTTGTTTTATCCCAGATTATTCCGGTGAAGGAGGGGATACGCATGGATGAACTGATTGCAGCGGCCCAAAAAGCGCGGGAGCTGGCCTATACTCCCTATTCCCGGTTCCAGGTGGGCGCAGCGCTACTAACTAAAAGCGGTCGTGTGTATACGGGGTGTAATGTCGAAAATGCTTCTTATAGTTTGACCATTTGTGCCGAACGGACGGCTATATTCAAGGCTGTTTCCGAAGGGGAGCGTGACTTTATAGCGTTAGCAGTTGTTGCTAATGCGCCTGAGCCACTTGCTCCCTGTGGGGCATGCCGGCAAGTTATGGTTGAATTTGCTATAAACAGAGTGATTTTGTGCAATACTGACGGGCAACGGCGTGAACTGACGTTAGACGAACTGTTGCCTTATGCTTTTAATGAACGGTTTTTGATAGGAGATGATTCTTAATGCAAAAAGCTGGGGAGTATAAATCCGGTTTTGTCGCGGTAATTGGTCGGCCCAATGTCGGCAAATCTACTCTGGTGAATAGCCTGGTAGGCCAAAAAATCGCCATAATGTCGGATAAACCACAGACCACCCGTAACCGGATTTTATGTGTCCTTACCCTTGACGACGCGCAAATTTTGTTTATCGATACGCCAGGTATTCATAAGCCTAAACATCGCCTCGGCGAATATATGGTTCAAGCGGCGGAAACGACGCTCCGTGAGGTAGATGTCATTTTGTTTGTCGTAGATGCTACCGCTGAAAAAGGAGCGGGAGAACAATATATTTTGGAACGCCTGGCAAAGGTAGCGACACCGGTAATCCTGGTTGTGAACAAAGTGGATCAAATTCCCAAACCGCAGGTATTGCCGATTATTGACCAATATGCACGGTCGCGGGATTTTGCCGCGGTAGTGCCGATTTCCGCCCTGCAAAAAGTCAATTTAGACCGCCTGCTTGATGAAGTGAAAAAGCATCTTGCGCCTGGACCAAAGTATTATCCTGACGATATGGTCACCGACCAGCCCGAACGGCTAATTATCGCCGAGCTTATTCGGGAAAAGGCGCTGCATTTGACGCGGGAAGAAATTCCGCACGCAATTGCCGTAGACATTGAAGAAATAGTAAAACGGCCTAACGGGGACTTGTACATCCGGGCGGTCATTTATGTTGAGCGGGATTCCCAAAAAGGCATTATTATCGGCGCCGGGGGAAATATGTTGAAGGAAATTGGCCGTTTAGCGCGTGTCGATATCGAAAATCTCTTGGGTTCCAAAAGCTATTTGGATTTGTGGGTAAAGGTAAAAAGAGACTGGCGCAATCGAGAAAGTGTTCTGCGTTCTCTTGGTTATGAATAATAAACGCCGCCGTCTACCGCAGCGACGGCGCCGCAATTTTATTAAAATTTGCCTAAGAAAAAACATCTGCCCTCCGGGGCAGTTTTTTACTTTATTTTCGCTTTTTATGATTGGCGGCCTTTATTGACCGGCATATATTCTAGGTGGTATTATTTGTTAAGAGGGGTGAAACATGAAGTGGATTTCTAAGAATTTCATTCGCGGACTGATTGTCGTGGTTCCCATCGCCATTACAATTCTGGTCGTGTTGCAAATATTTAATTTAGCGGAAAAACTGCTTGGCCGGCATCTGCCAATCCATTTTCCCGGTCTGCCGCTCATTGCCGTTTTTTTATTGATAGTTCTTGTCGGTTGGTTATCGTCCTACTGGGCTTTAAAACGGCTCCTGGAATTAGGTGATCGCCTGCTGGGGGCTATCCCTATCGTGAAGTTTATATACAACAGCGTGAAGCAACTATCGACGGCAATGCTGGAGTCGCAGCAGCTTTTTAAGCAGGCTGTTCTTGTGCCCTATCCTCATCCTGGCGTTAAGGCTTTGGGTTTTATCATGCCAGAACTGTCTGAACCGCTCGTAGAAAAAGTCGGTACTGACAATGTCTGTGTTTTTGTGCCTATGAGCCTTAATCTGACTTCGGGTTTTAATATAATCGTGCCGAAGCGGGATATAATACTTTTAGACATAACAAGCGAAAGCGCTTTACAATATATATTAACCGCCGGCGCTGTCATGCCACGCCGGCCAGAAAACTAAATAGGGAGAGATGCGCTATCGAGTCGCCTTTATATAGTGCTATGAAATTACTGGCTGCTATTCTTCTGGTGCTCATTAACGGATTTTTTGTGGCAGCCGAGTTTTCGCTGGTAAAAATTCGGAAAACCCGCTTGGAAGAGCTTGCCCATCAAGGAAACGGGCGGGCAAAATTAGCGTTAAAAGTCGTTTCGGGATTTGACACTTATCTTGGCGCTACGCAACTGGGGATTACGCTGGCGTCACTTGCGCTTGGCTGGCTGGGGGAACCGGCAGTGGCTTCGCTGTTAGAACCTTTGGTATTTCGCTATTTCCCTGGTTCAACTTGGCTTTTGCATACGATAACCATCATGCTAGGGTTTACCATTATAACGTTTCTTCACATCGTACTAGGAGAGCTTGTGCCCAAATCGCTTGCTATTCAAAAGGTGGAGAGCATAGCTCTGTTTTCTGTTTGGCCGCTCTATATTTTTCATAAAATCGGCTATCCTATTATTATCCTGTTTAATAAAGCAGCCAAAGGCATTCTTGCCGTTATGGGCATCAGGGCGGCTAACGAGGCTGATTTGGCGCACTCGGAAGAAGAATTGCGCATGATCGTAAGTGCAAGTCACCGGGGCGGCGTCCTTGACCAAATGGAAAGCGAATTGATTGATAATGTCTTTGATTTCGCCGACCGGTTGGCACGCGAAGTAATGGTGCCGCGGCAGGACATGGTTTGCCTGTTTGTCGATGATACTTTTGAAGAAAACATGCGTATCGTGCGCGAAACAGGTCATACACGCTATCCTTTGTGCGTGGAAGACAAGGATCATGTCATTGGTATGGTGCATATTCGCGATCTTATGGATCTGGATATGAGCAGTACTGAGGAGAAGGACCTCAGGTCGATCATGCGGGAAATTCTCGTGGTTCCAGAAGGAATGTCGGTGGCCAAACTGCTCCAGTTTATGCGCCGCAAGCGTACCCATATGGCTGTTGTTATCGACGAATATGGCGGTACGGCTGGCTTAGTGGCGCTTGAGGATGTAATTGAAGAAATTGTCGGTGATATTCAAGATGAACATGATGACGAGGAGGATGTGGAAGTTCGTCGTTTGCCCCGATGGCACCTATGAATTTGACGGGCGGGTTTTTGTTGGACGATGTGACCGAGTTATTAAACATCCGCTTGGAAGAGCACGAAGAAGATACCATAGGGGGCTACATTTTCGGCATGTTGGGCCGCCGCCCGGAGGTAGGAGACAAAATCAATATAGGCGATTATAAGTTCGAAGTTCTGCAAGTAAACGGTTTTCGCGTTGTCCGCGTAAAGGCCGTGCCGCTCGATACCCAACAAATGGCTGTGGCTGATTAATTTTTTAGGAAAGGATGATGTCGAGTGTTGTTGCAGGAAGTAATGTGGGAAATCTTCCGGACTACCGGAGATATACGGGCATACTTAGTTTACCGCGAATGTCAGTCCCGTAGCACGTTAAATCCTGAAACATCACGCGACTAAAAAGATGACGCAAGAATATTCCGTTGAGGCCATCCTATTGACCGTCCGTGACTGCGGAACGGCCGACCGGATGGTCACGCTGTTTTCCCGGCAATATGGCAAAATAGCGGCAGTTGCATTTGGAGCTCGGCGACCGAAAAGCAGTTTCGCCGGATGCCTTCAGCCTTTTTCGCATGTTGACTTGTTATTAGTTCGCAACCGGGGAGGTGAATGCATTCGGCAGTGTGAAATAATTCGTGGGCACCGAAAACTGCGGGAAGAACTGCCGCGCATGGTTTACACCGCTCTTGTTGCTGAAATTGTAACCGAACTTTGGCCGGAGCACCAACCAGACCCAGAGGTTTTTGAACTACTGCTTGATGTATTGTCCGCTTTGGAAGAGCGTAATCCCCGGGTAGCCGCCATTGCCGCCGCCTGGCAGCTTTTGGCCTTGGCTGGGTTTGCTCCCGAGTATCGGCGATGTGTTGCCTGCGGTTCGGGTGTTTCCTTGCCCGCCCATTTCAATATTGGGGCCGGAGGGGTAATGTGTCCGGCCTGTGGCGGCTCACAGGCCAGCTTTACGGAAGGACAGGCTGATTTGCTAACCAAGTTTCTTACATTGGATTTTAGAAACCCCGGCCGGTTTACCGTAAATGCTGCTGCCTTGGCGGACTTGGAAAAATTGCTTGGGCAGTGCCTGGTTTATCACCTGGAAAAGGAATTAAAGACATGGAACTTTATTCGGCGGTTTGAACGACCAGGCACCGGATAAAATACCGGCTTCGGCAAAAAATAAACCAAACGAAAGAGGAGGTGTGTTGCGTGGAAATTACGCTTGAAAAAATTGACATCATTCGTGAACGGACTGGCGTTTCTTACCGCGAAGCCAAAGAAGTCCTGGAACGCAATGGTGGTAATGTCATCGAGGCTTTGATTGAATTGGAAAGCAAAAAAGAAAACACCTGGGCGGAGGAGTTTTCCGTCCGCTCGGCGGAAGTCATTGACAAAGTAAAAGAATAATTCATGAAGGCAATGTAACTAAAATTCGGATTAAGCATGACGGTCGCACGCTTGTTGATATTCCTGTTACTTTGGGGACCATCGGTGCTGTTGTTCTGCCGCAGCTTGCCGCTTTAGGCGTTCTCGTTGCCGTATTTAAGCGGTGTACCATTGAAGTTGTTCGCAACGATACTGATAGGGAGGCTACCGCTTCTTCCCGAACCGAAGCGCAGGACAATACTAATACTCAGACCGAACGTATCGATAAAGGTTTACTGTAAAATTTGACAAATCTTGTCGCTTTTGTTATAGTGAATATAAAAAATTACGGCAATGCGGGACACAAGTAGTTTTACACATGCAGCGAGCCGGGGAGGGTGTGAGCCTGGCGCCGTAAAACGAAGGCAGTCCCAAGCTGCGAGAGGAAATTCCGGTTTACTGCGGAAGAGTAAAGCTCGCCATAAAACCAAGGTGGGCCGATTCGGCCAATCAGGGTGGAACCGCGGGAAGATAAGCCTCCCGTCCCTGTAACAAAAACTGTTACTGCGGATGGTGAGGCTTTTTATTTTTACATAAAGAAGGAGGGCGTACGATGACGTTTCAAGACATTATATTAACCTTGCAAAACTTCTGGGCTGAGCAAAAGTGCATAATTCAACAACCTTATGATGTGGAAAAGGGGGCAGGAACCATGAATCCCGCCACCTTTCTTCGTGCACTCGGCCCTGAGCCATGGAATGTAGCGTATGTGGAACCGTCGCGCCGGCCGACTGATGGGCGTTACGGCGATAATCCTAACCGATTGTTTCAGCATCACCAGTACCAGGTTATCATGAAGCCGTCGCCGGCCAATATCCAGGAGTTATATCTTGAAAGCCTGGCCCGCCTCGGCATCGATCCGGACAAGCATGACATCCGCTTTGTCGAAGATAACTGGGAATCGCCCACCCTTGGAGCTTGGGGGCTGGGCTGGGAGGTTTGGCTTGACGGCATGGAAATTACCCAATTCACTTATTTCCAGCAAGTGGGAAGCATTGATGTCAAGCCGGTCTCGGTAGAAATTACGTATGGGCTTGAGCGTTTGGCCATGTATATCCAGGGCAAAGAAAATGTATTTGACATTGAATGGGTTGACGGCATTACTTATGGCGATGTCTTTCATCGCAATGAAGTTGAACACTCCCATTACAACTTTGAGCTTGCTGATACCAGTATGTTATTTCAGTTATTTGAGATGTACGAAAAAGAAGCAATTCGCATTATTGAAAAGGGCTTTGTACTGCCAGCTTACGACTATGTTCTGAAATGTTCGCATACATTTAACCTTTTAGATGCGCGCGGGGCAATCAGCGTCAGTGAACGGACGAGTTTTATCGGCCGGGTACGCAATATGGCGCGATTGTGCGCGCAGGCCTATCTGGAGCAGCGTGAAAAATTAGGTTATCCGCTCCTCAAAGGAGGATGTAATAATGGCTAAAGATTTATTATTGGAAATTGGCACCGAGGAAATACCTGCTAAATTTATGCCCGGCGCATTGGCACAACTGGAAAGCATCGCGAAAAGTAAACTGGAAACATATCGTGTTAGTTTTAGTAATGTCCGGGTGGTTGGTACCCCTCGCCGGCTGGCGCTGATCGTGTATCAGGTCGAGGAAAAACAAACTGACCGCAAGAGTGAGAACAAAGGGCCATCCCTGAAAATTGCTTATGACGAAAAAGGTCTACCTACGAAAGCGGCCTTGGGATTTGCTCGCAGTCAGGGCGTAGACGTCAGTCAATTAGTCGCCAAGGATGGCTATGTTTACGCGATTGTCGAGGAAGCAGGTCGTCCTGTTCAAGAAATCCTGCCAATTTTGCTGCCCGAAATTATTTTAGCGTTAAGTTTTCCCAAGAACATGCGCTGGGGCGATTTGGATGTGCGGTTTGCCCGGCCCATTCGCTGGCTGGTAGCGCTTTATGGTAATGAAGTAGTTCCCTTTACCTTAGCCGGGGTCGCGTCCGGCAATATGACGCAAGGGCACCGCTTTTTGAGCAAAGGGCCGGTAGTAATCTCTTCGCCGGATGACTATTTCGCCAAACTGGCCGAACATCATGTCATGGTTGATCAAGACGTGCGGCGGCGTGTTATTCGCGAGCAAGTCGAAAGCATTGCCGTTGACCAGGGAGGTGTAGTCAGTATCGATGAGGAACTGCTGGAAGAAGTAGTTTACCTGGTGGAATACCCTACTGCCCTTTATGGCCGGTTTGAAGAGAAATATTTATCCTTGCCGCCGGAGGTCGTTATTACGCCTATGCGAGAGCATCAGCGTTACTTCCCGGTCTTCGGCAAGGATGGAAAACTGTTACCGGTCTTTATAACCGTTCGTAACGGTGGTGCCGAGTATATTGATATTGTCCGTCATGGCAATGAGCGGGTGCTTAAAGCCCGTCTCGCCGACGCTCAATTTTTCTTTACTGAGGATCAAAAGACACCGCTTGCCGAGCGGGTGGAAAAACTCAAGACTATCGTTTTCCAGGAAGGTCTTGGCACCTTGTATGACAAAACATTACGGCTTGCGCGGTTGGCTGCCGTCATTGCCCGGAAAGCCGGCCTGCCGGAAAGCGAAATTCCAACCATTGAACGCAGTGCCTATCTGGCAAAGGCTGACCTTGTTACCGGCATGGTGTACGAATTTACCGAACTACAGGGCATTATGGGGCGGGAATACGCGCGGCTAAGCGGTGAGCCTGAGGCGGTCGCGCAGGCGATATTTGAACACTATTTACCCCGCTTTGCTGGCGATAAACTGCCGCAAAGCCCGGCCGGCAGGGTAGTTGGTATTGCCGATAAACTGGATAACATTGTCGCCACCTTTAGCCGTGGTCTCATTCCCACCGGTTCGCAGGATCCCTATGCGCTAAGGCGGCAGGCGTTGGGGATTGTAAATATTTTAATTGATGCAAAGTATCACTTGTCGCTGACCGAAATGGTGCAGCATACAATGGATCTGCTGGGCATTCATGACCCTGACCGGCGGACTAAACTAATCGACGAGATTGGCGATTTCTTCCGCTTGCGGATCAAGAACATTCTCACCGAGGAAGGTATGCGTCATGACATGATTGACGCCGTCATCGCTGCCGGCACTGATAACCTGTATGATACATGGCTGCGGGCCAAAGCGTTGGCGTTCGAAGGCGGCACCATGGCCATGCAACGGGCCGTTCAGGCCTTTACTCGTGCTGGTAATTTGGCGAAAAACGCAATAACGGAAACAATTGATCCGTCATTGTTTTCTACTGAAGCCGAACACAATCTCTATCAAGCATACCTGAGCGCCCGCCAAACGGTGGCAGAAAAGCTGCACGTTCGCGACTATGTTGGCGTACTTAAGGTCATGGCCGAAATGGCCGGCCCGATTGATGCATTCTTTGGGGCTGTGATGGTAATGGTTGAAGACATGGCAGTGCGCAACAACCGTTTGGCCTTGTTGAAAGCAATTACCGGTTTGACGGCAAACGTAGCCGATCTTAGCAAAATTGTTTAGAGCCATATTTTCAAAAACCTGTGCCTTCGGGTACAGGTTTTTGTATTACTATGCCGGCAAAATGGGAAGTTAAAAATAAAAATTATTGTCATGGCTGGCAAAGAAGGAAACGCATTTTAAATATAGTATATACTATATAAGGGGTTTTACTTTTAAAGTATAGCATAATTGGGAGGGTCTTATGGTAAATAAGGAAGAAAAATTAGTATTGTGGTTTGATGAGATTGGCAAAGAAGATGTAGCAATTGTCGGTGGCAAATCAGCTTCGTTGGGTGAGTTGACATCGCGCACTAAAGTGCCAGTACCTTTTGGCTTTGCCACAACGGCAGCGGCATACCGCTATTTTATTAAGCATAGTGGATTGGAAGCAAAAGTTGCTGAACTTTTGGGACAACTTGATGATGTTGAGGATAGCCGCAAATTGCGGGAAGTAAGTGCCGCTATCCGCAAGGCTATTATGGATGCCCCTATGCCTACTGAATTGGTCGGGGAAATTACGGCCGCCTATCTGGAATTAGGCAAGCGGGCAGGAGAGGTTGACCCCTTTGTTGCGGTGCGTTCCAGTGCAACCGCTGAAGACCTCCCTGACGCCAGTTTTGCCGGCCAGCAAGAAAGTTATCTCAATGTACGAGGCGCTGAACAGGTCGTGGAAAAGGTGAAGGAGTGCTATGCGTCCACTTTTACTGATCGGGCTGTGTATTATCGCGTGAAAAAGAATTTTGCCCATTTGGACGTAGCTCTTAGCGCCGTGGTGCAGATGATGGTCTTTTCCAGAGCGTCTGGTGTTATGTTTACCGTGGACGTAGCGACTGGGAATGATACCCATATTCTCATTGAAGGGGCCTGGGGATTGGGAGAATATATTGTTCAAGGCGTCGTTACTCCCGATAATTTTTTAGTGCGTAAGCAAGATTTGGCTATCGAAAAAAGTAATGTCCACGAAAAGCCGATTATGCTGGTGCGAAACCCGGTCGGTGGTTGCGAGGAGAAGCCTGTACCGCCTGAGATGGTCAATGCCCCTGTTCTCACCGACAGCCAAATCCGGGAATTGGCCCGGTATGCACTAGATATTGAGAAGCATTACGGTTCCTACATGGATATTGAATGGGGTATTGACGAGCGTAATAATAAAATTTGGATTTTACAGGCTCGCCCTGAGACCGTATGGTCGCGTCGAAATAAAGAAAAAGGTGCTGGCGTTGAACCAGCTCATGCAGTAGACGGCGCTAACCGTAAAATACTGACCAAAGGTCTGCCTGCCAGCCCGGGCCGGGTAGTGGGTAAAGCTCATGTCATTCTGGATCCTTCTATGATTGACACTTTCCGGGAGGGCGAAATTCTCATTACCGAAATGACGGCGCCCGACTGGGTCCCGGCTATGAAAAAAGCTCGCGCGATTATTACTAATGCCGGCGGTATGACTTGTCACGCTTCCATTGTCAGCCGTGAACTCGGTATTCCCTGTATAGTAGGGACCAAAAGCCGCGGGAATCCTGCTACGGCAGTCATTCCAGACGGGGCCGAAATTACTGTCGATGCCACTAATGGCATAGTATATGCCGGTACCATCAGTGACTTAGTCGCCTCCCAAACGGCGGTGGAGAGCATCCAAGCCATAACGGCTGCCGAAACTTTCCCTGTTACCGGTACGAAAGTATACATGAATCTTGGCGATCCCGATTTAGCCGAGCGTTATGCCATGTTGCCATGTGACGGTATTGGCTTGATGCGGGAGGAATTTATCTGGACGACCTATATTCACGAACACCCGCTGTATTTGATCGAAACTGGCCGCCCGGACAGGGTTGTGGACGGTTTGGCCGACGGTATGCGCAAGGTGTGCCAGGCGATGGCGCCCAGGCCGGTTGTGCTCAGGTTTAGCGATTTCAAGTCCAGTGAGTATCGCGAACTAAAAGGCGGCGACCGCTATGAGCCTTATGAACCCAGTGCCCTGCTGGGCTGGCGCGGTGCTTCGCGCTACTATGACCCCAAATATATTGAGGCGTTTAAGCTGGAAATTAAAGCGGTGCGCAAAGTGCGGGAAGAATACGGATTTAAGAATTTGTATGTTATGATACCTTTCTGTCGCACAGTTGAAGAGGCTGCCAAAGTGACGACCTTAATGGCCGCGGAAGGATTAAGACGCGGGCCGGATTTTAAAGTATGGCTTATGGCGGAAATCCCCACCAATATTATCCTTGCCGATCAATTCAATCAATTTGTCGACGGTTATTCTATCGGCTCTAACGACCTGACGATGCTTCTGCTTGGCTGTGACCGCGATAACGAAACAGTTGCTCATATTTTCGACGAGAGGGACTTGGCGGTGAAACGGGCAATCCGCCACCTGATTGAAGTAGCTCACCGTGACGGCAAAACGGTATCTATTTGTGGGCAGGCGCCCAGCGTGTATCCTGATTTTACTGAGTTTTTGGTTAAAAGCGGTATTGATTCTATTTCCGTTAATCCGGATGCGGTTAAAGCGACTAAAAAATTGGTGGCGCAGGTCGAGCAGCGGCTTATACTGGATAAACTGACCGGTCGTGGTTTGGTTGATAAAGAGGATTATACCTGGTAAATCAAACTTTATGTTGGCACGAAAAAGGAATTAGCCTACTTTTAGCGTATATATCCGAAATATCAGTAAGAAGGGGGGGTTCATCATCGCTTTAACACCCCGGCAAGAAAAGATTGCGGAAATTGTGCGCACCGAGGGACCCATTACCGGGGAACAAATCGCTGAACGCCTGAACGTTACCCGGGCGGCTTTGCGACCCGATCTGGCAATTTTGGTAATGGCCGGCATCATCGATGCACGTCCCAAAGTTGGATATTACTATACCGGTAAAAATGCCTTTAATATGCTAGTCGAGGAAATCAGTCGCATTAAGGTTCGGGACGTCCAGTCCGTACCTGTTGTCGTTCCTACCAATACAAGCGCCTACGATGTAATTGTCACCATGTTCCTGGAAGATGTGGGAACAGTATATGTGGTCGAGCAGGGCGGAATATTGGCAGGAGTGGTTTCCCGCAAAGACTTACTAAAAATTGCCATGGGTAGTGGCGATTTACACAAAGTGCCGGTCAAAGTTATTATGACGCCGATGACCAAGATTATTGTGACCACTGCGGATGAATCCGTGCTGGAGGCCGCGAAAAAGATTATTGACAACGAGGTTGACAGCTTGCCGGTCGTCCGTCCTTTGGCGGCGGATAAGACATATGAAGTGGTGGGACGCCTGACGAAAACGAATATTACCAGGCTATTTGTTGAACTCGGCGAAGGTAAAAGGAGGTAATGACTATTACGTCTTTACCAGTTATTTATGCGATTTCCGATTCAATTGGGGAAACGGCTGAAATGGTGGCCCGGGCGACTGCCAGTCAATTTAATTCCGGTAAGTTTGACATTATCCGTGTTCCCTATATCAACTCGGTGGAGCAAATTGAGGAGGTAGTGAGGGAAGCATCAACACAGCGCAGCGTCATCTGCCATACGCTTGTATCACCCGACCTGCGGGAAGCGTTAAAGGTGCAGGCAGAGCGCTTTGGAATTACAACTGTCGACATTATGGGGCCCATGATTACAGCCGTCCAAAAAATTGCGGGAACCGAACCCAAACTCAAACCGGGACTGGTGCATAAGCTGGACCAGGAGTATTTTAAACGGGTTGAGGCGGTAGAGTTTGCCGTAAAATATGATGATGGCAAAAACCCTTGGGGTTTGCACAAAGCCGACATGGTGATTATCGGTGTATCGCGCACGTCCAAGACACCGCTTAGCATGTATTTGGCCCACAAAAAACTAAAAGTGGCCAATGTACCGCTTGTGCCGGAAGTGCCGCCGCCGGAGGAATTATTTCAAATTCCGCCGCAAAAGATTGTCGGTTTAGTTATTGACCCGTTCAAACTGAATGAAATTCGCGCCGAACGCTTAAAGGCAATGGGCTTATCGGCTGATGCCAACTATGCCAATCTGGAGCGAATAACCGAAGAGTTGGAGTATGCCCGCGCTATCATGCGTAAGCTGCGTTGCCCAATCATTGACGTATCAAATAAGGCGATCGAGGAAACGGCCAATAAAGTACTTGAGATTGCGCAAAAGAACGCGAATGCAAGATGAATTAACCCCAGCCGCGCATGTCGCTGGCTGGGGTTTTCCCCTGTGAATTATAGAATGGTATTGGTTTTTACATTGTAGGTTACTGTTGCGGCTGACCAAACAGTCCCGTTTTGCGATACTTGTACATTACCCTTGAATACCGCCGTTTTAGTGCGCCAGTTGTAGTCTACGCTATCGGCCGAAATTTTGAGACCGTCGCGGGTCAGTACGACGCCGCCGCTTATTTCGGCGCTGTCTTTCGCATATACATAAACAGTGTCGCCGGTAAAATACAAGTCATTCTGCGTGACCGTTATTCCGCCGGAGGCCCAAACTTCCATAGTAGCCAGGTTTACCCTTGCCTCACCGGCGGTGATAGTCCGCGTTCCGATTTCAATCTGTACATTGCCACTGAGGACGTGCAAGCCGGTACTGAAATCAAAGTATTGGCGATCGGCCTTAAATGAAAGTTTCGCCGCCAGCGCCGTTGCGGTAAGGGCTACTAAAAGCAGAATAGTGAGTAGGATAATTCTTTTCCGCATGTGATCAACCTTCCTTCTAAACCAATTATAACAAATTTTGGACCTGTAAGTGTATAGTAAATATTTGGGATGATTTCGCAATATTTGCAAGAGGAATGATATAATGAGGTTGTAAAATCATGGTAAGAATGGAGGGGAGAGTATGAAGGTACGTGAGCGTCTGGAAGAAATTGAATACAAATTGCTGTCTCCTTATGCCGCCAAGAGCCGTGATGCTGTTCGGGACCGTGAGGAACAGCCGTGTGACTTTCGCACTTCTTTTCAACGGGACCGGGACCGCATTATTCACAGTAAAGCGTTTCGGCGCTTAAAACATAAAACACAGGTATATATTGCTCCGGGTGATCACTATCGCATGCGGATGACCCACAGTTTAGAAGTAGCACAAATATCGCGCACCATTGCCAGGGGACTTAGGCTCAATGAAGATTTGACCGAGGCCATTGCGCTTGGCCATGATGTCGGCCACACCCCTTTTGGCCATGCTGGCGAATATGCCTTGCGGGAAATCATCGGTCATTCAATCACAACGAACAGAGTTTGCGGGTCGTGGATTATCTGGAGCGTAACGGCCAGGGGCTTAATTTAACCCTTGAAGTCAAAGATGGCATTGTTAATCATACCGGTCCTAACAAACCGTTTACGCTTGAGGGCAACATTGTGCGGATTGGTGATCGTATCGCCTACCTTTGTCATGATTACGATGACGGCATTCGCGCCGGTATGCTTAGACCTACTGACCTCCCGGAAAGAGTATCCCGTATCCTTGGAACCAACCCGTCCAGTATGATTACGGTTATGGTGTCGGATATGATTCAGGCTTCGGACGGCCAAAGCGAAATTCGGATGTCGTCGGCAGTGCAAGAAGCTATGGACGAGTTTCGTGAGTTTATGTTCCAGAAAATTTATCACTCGGCCGAACTTGAACCGGATAGGACAAAAGCCAAATATGTCATCCATAAGCTCTATGATTATTTTATGGCTCATCCCGGCCGTCTGCCGCAGGAATTTCTTGACCGGGAAGAGCGTTGGGGGCTCCAAGTAACGGTAATAGATTATATTGCCGGTCTTACGGATTCTTACGCAATTAGTCTTTTTGAAAACTTGTTTATACCTTCCAAGTGGGGACTGGGATGATTATGTCTAAACTGCTTGGCGCTGGGTTCGTGATCTGCTTATGGACTGTCATACGTTGCAAAGGAACTGTCTGAGTACAGAAGCTATGCCCCGCTTGGACGGGGTTTTTGTCATCTTGTAATCATTAGCAAAAACTATTTAATTTGTCAAGGGGTTAAAGAGGATATTTGTTGTTCACATTGAATATTAATATATTAACAGGTATATTGCCCTAAGGGTAAAGGAGGATTTTGGCAATTAATGTAGAATAAAATCATTCTTGGGCAATTGCCTTTATTTAGCTATTAATCACGCATATTACAGGTATGTTATGAAAGATGCTAGGTTTGACGATTTCGTAGACCGCGTACGTTCTGAGTGCGATATTGTCAGCGTAATCTCCGACTATGTTCCTCTGAAGAAAAAAGGAAGAAATTATTGGGGTTGTTGCCCTTTTCACCATGAAAAGACACCGTCTTTTTCCGTCACCCCGGAAAAAGGATTTTTCTATTGCTTTGGTTGTCAGACAGGCGGTAATGTTTTTAATTTCCTAATGAAAATTGAAAACATCAGCTTCTTTGAAGCCGTTAAAAAATTAGCTGCCAGACTAAATATTCCGTTGCCCGAAAGAGAAAAATCACCGGCGGAAATAGCTAGGGAACGGGAATTGGCTTCGCTTTATTTGGCTAATGAATATGCCAGCGAATTTTTCCATGCTTGCCTTACCAAGACTAACATGGGAAGAGTCGCGAGAGAATACCTTGCCAGTCGAGGTATCAGTGACGACATTATCCGTAATTTTAAATTGGGATTTGCACCGCCTGCCTGGGACAAATTAGTTCAGGCTCTTACCCGGCGTGGGCTTTCGGAAGAATTGTTGCTTAAAGCCGGGTTGGTTTTGACACGTCCTAGGGGTGACGGTATTTACGACCGGTTCCGCAACCGTGTTATGTTTCCCATTCGCGATGCACGCGGGCGGGTAGTTGGGTTTGGTGGACGGGTATTAGACGACAGCAGCCCCAAATACCTTAATTCACCGGATACCTTACTCTTTAATAAACGCCATTTGCTTTACGGGCTTGATGCGGCTATCCGCTCAATCAAAGAATCCGGGCAAGTTATTGTTGTGGAAGGGTATATGGATGTTATTACAGCTCACCGCTTCGGGTTTACGAATGTGGTAGCCTCATTGGGTACAGCCTTTACCCCTGAACAGGCCGGACTATTGGAGCGGTGCTCCGTTTCGCAAGTGCTGTTTGCCTATGACAGCGACGCCGCTGGACAAAGTGCCACTTTTCGCGCTTTGGCAACAGTTCGTGAACGGGGATTTAACGTTAAAGTTGTTTCCATCCCGGAAGGCAAGGACCCTGATGAATTTCTGCGCCGGCACGGGCCAGAAGCTTTTGCCCGGGTTGTAGCGCAAGCAATGCCGTTTGTTGATTATCAGTTGCAGCAAGCTCTTGAAAGTATCGACTATTCAACCCTCGAAGGAAAAGTTGCGGTTGTTTCTAAAATCTTACCGGTTTTGGCTTCGGTTGGAAACGCTGTTGAAGTGAATGGTCATATTGCGCGCCTTGCGCAAAAGTTAAATATTGATGAAAGTGCTATAAGGACTGAATATGCTAAGTATATTCACCAGTATAAAAAGGATAAAATTGTAAATAAGGGAAACAATATAAATAGCCATCATAATTTTGTCAAGTTTGCTAAAGGGCCGGAAGCGGCCACTGTTGCCGCGGAGCGGCAGTTAATTCGTCTTATGTGCGACGATGGGGCAGTAATTCCTTATGTGCAGGTACAGCTCGCTGTCGAGGATTTCTCTGATAGCGCGCGCCAGGAGATTGTGCGTCGCATTTTCATGGTTAATGATGCTGGTGAAAAATTGGAGCCTGCTGCTTTAGCAATGGGACTCAGCGAAACAGCAAATGCCGAGTTGTCGCATATTATGTTAATAGATGAACAATGTGCCGATGTCACAAAAGTAGTCGATGACTGCTTAAAGACAATCCGGCTTGCGCGCCTTAAAGCCTTATATGAGCAACACCGGTTAAAAGCCGATGAATTAGAACGCATGGGGGATAGTCGCTTTCAGGAGGAATTGGCTGAAAGTAAGCGAATCAATGATGAGATTAAAAAACTGCTGCAGTGTTAGCTGCTATTTATTACAATTAGACCCAAACAGCCGACGGGAGGGGGGAGTAAAATGACAGACAAAAAGAACACTAACGAGCATGTAAACGAACTTCTGCATAAGGGCAAAAAACGCGGTGGTGTGCTGACATATTCGGAGATAATGGATACTCTCCAGGGTGAGGATTTAACTCCCGACGAAATAGACGATATGTATGAGGTTTTTAATAGTAAAGGCATCGAAATTGTCGATGAAATTCCCGATGTCGAAACCCTGGAAGACCCAGACATTACCGAAATCGAAGCAGCGCCCGAGGAAGTGGATATTGATCTTAGTATTCCGGAAGGCATCAGCATCGACGACCCGGTGCGCATGTACCTTAAGGAGATTGGCCGGGTTCCGCTTCTAACGGCTGAAGAAGAGATACAATTAGCCAAACGTATGGAGCAGGGTGATGAGGAAGCTAAACGCCGTCTTGCCGAAGCCAACCTCCGCCTGGTCGTAAGTATCGCGAAACGCTATGTCGGCCGTGGGATGCTGTTCCTGGATCTGATCCAGGAGGGCAATCTAGGATTAATCAAGGCCGTAGAAAAGTTTGATTATAATAAGGGGTATAAGTTTAGTACTTATGCGACTTGGTGGATACGCCAGGCGATTACGCGCGCCATTGCCGACCAGGCGCGTACTATTCGTATCCCTGTCCACATGGTTGAGACAATTAATAAATTAATTCGCGTTTCCCGCCAGCTTCTTCAGGAAAAAGGACGGGAGCCGACTCCCGAAGAGATTGCCCGTGAGATGGATATCAGCGTTGAGCGGGTGCGCGAGATCATGAAAATCGCGCAGGAGCCCGTATCCCTGGAGACTCCCATCGGTGAAGAAGAAGATTCGCATCTGGGAGATTTTATCGAGGACCAGGACGCGCCCGCTCCCGCCGAAGCGGCGTCGTTTATGCTGCTAAAGGAACAGTTGGAAGAGGTGCTTGAGACCCTCACACCCCGCGAAGAAAAAGTGCTGCGGCTCCGTTTCGGTTTGGACGATGGCCGTGCCCGTACTTTAGAAGAAGTGGGCCAATACTTTGGTGTAACGCGTGAACGTATTCGTCAAATCGAGGCCAAAGCGCTGCGCAAATTGCGCCATCCCAGCCGCAGCAAGAAACTCAAAGACTTCCTGGAATAATAGCGGCGGCAAAGGGCGGGCAAGATTAAAAAATAGTCTTGACGTAACGCGGAGCTTACTCTATAATATGATTTGTCGGTTATTCCTCGATAGCTCAATGGTAGAGCACTCGGCTGTTAACCGAGTGGTTGCAGGTTCGAGTCCTGCTCGAGGAGCCATTTGTTTGTTAAAAAAGCAGGCTTTCATTGAAAGACCTGTTTTCAATATCTTCGGGCCTATAGCTCAGCGGTAGAGCAGCCGGCTCATAACCGGCTGGTCCCTGGTTCGATCCCAGGTGGGCCCACCAATAATTTTATGTGGCCCGTTGGTCAAGTGGTTAAGACACCGCCCTTTCACGGCGGTAACAGGGGTTCGAATCCCCTACGGGTCACCATAATTGTTATGTACCGGGTTCTTCGAAGGACTGCGGAGAATATATATTTATTTGGTAAAAATAAAAAGCAAAGCGTAGGCTTTGCTTTTTATTTTTGCATATGGCGAGGAGATTTTTTAACACTATGCATAACTATATCTTTGCTGCTTGCGGAAAGGATAATTTAACCAGCCGACGAAATAATAACGGGGAGGATTTAGCTTGAGACTGGGTGCACGGTTGGCGGCCATCGCCAAATTGGTTCCGTCGGGAACTAGACTGGCCGATATTGGCACAGACCATGCGATGCTGCCTGTCTGCCTTGTTCGGGAGGGCGTGATTTCTTACGCCGTAGCGGGAGAAGTACATAAAGGACCTTTTGAAACCGCCCAGGCGGCTGTCACGCGGTTAGGTCTGGAGAACTTTATAACGGTGCGGTTTGGCAATGGCCTGGAAGTCCTTCGTCCTTATGAGGTTGAAACGGTTGTAATTGCCGGCATGGGCGGAGCGACAATTATTGAAATTTTGTCACAGCGGCCAGAGGTGACACAAACGCTAAAACTTTTGTTGCTGCAGCCGATGGTTGGCGCGGCGGCAGTACGGCGTTGGCTCAAAGAAAACGGTTGGCGCTTGAGTGCTGAAGACCTGGTGGAAGAGGAAGGGCGGCTTTATGAAATAATCGCTGCTGTGCAAGGCTCATCGCCTGAGTATGAAGATATATTGTATGATATAGGACCGCTACTGTGGGAAAGCCGCCACCGCTTGCTAAAACAACACATCGCTCACCTCATCGAACAAATCACGGCTGCGCTTATGGCGATGGCGGAAAGTCCACAAGCAAAGAGTTCCGTAAAATACCGGGATCTTACCCGGAAACTCGCGCAACTGGAGGCCAAGCGAAAATGGCTGTCAAGTGTCACGTTATCATAGAAGCCTTAGAAAATTTGGCTCCCCGGCATTTAGCTGCCGATTGGGATAATGTAGGGCTGCTCTTAGGCAGTGTCACGCAGGACATTGCCAAGATTTTCGTTACCTTGGACGTCACGCCCGCCGTGGCCCAATATGCAGCCGCCAATGGCATTGATTTGATTGTGTCTCACCATCCGATAATATTCAAGGGAATTAAGCATATCCGCACTGACTCGCCAACCGGGAGAGTGCTGCAAACACTCATTAAGCATGATGTTGCCGTCTATGCCGCCCACACCAATCTGGATACCGCAACAGGCGGGGTCAATGACGTTTTGGCCAAGCAGCTCAATCTTAATGATATTGCGCCGCTCCAGACGCAATATACGGAAAAGCTTGTCAAAATCGTCACATTTGTACCGGAGGGGCATGTGGAACGTGTTCGCAATGCCATGGCTGCGGCTGGGGCCGGCCATATTGGCAATTACAGTCATTGTTCTTTTCAAACGGCGGGGACGGGAACATTTTTACCTTTAGCCGGAACCACACCTTTTATTGGTGAGCAGGGTAAATTGGAATATGTACCAGAGTACCGTTTGGAGACTATTGCGCCGGAAAAAATTGTCCGGCGGGTTGTTGCCGCTATGCTTAAAGCCCACCCTTATGAAGAGGTAGCTTATGATCTTTTCCCACTTTTGAATAGCGGCTCTGCCTACGGTCTTGGCCGTGTGGGTACATTGGTCCAATCCTTGTCACTAGCGGACTTCGCTATAGTGGTTAAAGCCGCATTGGGACTGGAGCGGCTGAAAATCGCCGGTGACCCGGCGGCTAAAATCCGCAAAGTTGCCGTGTGCGGCGGAAGCGGCATTAGTGTAACGAGCGCGGCCATTGCCGCGGGCGCTGACGTTCTTATTACCGGCGACGTTAAATACCATGAAGCTCAGGAGGCTGTTGCAGCTGGGCTGGCTATCATTGATGCCGGTCATTTTGCCACCGAGCAGCCCGTTGTCGCCGCCATAGCAAGCTATCTTGAAGAATGCGCCGCTGCCAATAACTGGCATGTGGCCATTTATGCCGACACTATTAATACGGATGTATTTACTGTGTTGTAAAACAGGGTGCTTTTTTGCTCCCTGTTTTTTTATAGCTCGTTTAGGCAATTCCACAAGGAGGGATAACAGTGAGAGACCAATTAGAGCTTCTCTGGCAGCTCCAAGTGGTGGAAGAGCAGTGCCGTGCCATTGCCTGCAGAAGGGAAAGTATCAAAGCCGACAAGGTGCGCCAGCTTTGGCAGGAAATTCAACTGCTTTCGCAAAATTTGAGCGCCGATAAAGAGAAGCTAGAGTGCCAGCGCCGCGTTTGTGCCGCCCTGGAAAGCGACCTGACAAAGTTAATCCGTCAGCTGTGCTTACTTGAAGAACGGCTATACAAGAATAGCAGCGGGAGTGTCCGCGAATTGGAACAGTTGAGAATCAAGCAAGAAAGTCTGCAGCGGGAAATCCACGATCGGGAAGAGGAAATTTTCCAGTTATTGGAGAACTGTGAGCAACTGGCAGAAAGAATAGCTAACCAGGAAACGGACTTGCAGAATAAAAAACAGCGTCATAGTATAGGACAACGGCAAATTGCTCAGACAGTAGCCAAGCTTGACGGCGAGGAAAGGGGGCTTCGCGAACAGCAGAAGAGTCTGCGCTGCCGTATCGACGCCGGTTTATTGGCAACTTATCAAACACTTAATGCGAAATTGGCAATGCCGGTCGCTAAGGTTAGCCAGGGCGTGTGTAGCGGCTGCCGCCGGAGTATTCCAACTTGTCAAACATGCACCCGTCCGGGCGAAATCCAGTTTTGCGATAACTGCGGCCGGATTCTTTTCTTAGAGTAATATGGTCTTCCACAAATTGGATGTTGACGAAGCCGCAAAGTTATGGTATTGTATAATTCCTGACAACGACATATGGCTATGAGTACGAAAGATGGTCGCGAATGCCGGAGGGCATTCGAGGAAAGTCCGAGCTCCGCAGGGCAGGGTGCTGGATAACGTCCAGCGAGGGCGACCTCAGGGAAAGTGCCACAGAAATGTAGACCGCCGGGCGCTTTCGCGTTCGGTAAGGATGGAACGGTGCGGTAAGAGCGCACCAGCAGCCAGGCGACTGGCTGGCTAGGTAAACCCCACCCGGAGCAAGACCGAATAGGGAAGGAATGAGGCGGCCCGCTGACCTTCCGGGTTGTGTCGCTTGAGCCGTCAGGCAACTGGCGGCCTAGATAGATGACCATCACCGCGTGAGCGGAACAGAACTCGGCTTATTGACTACTCATAGCTGATAAAAAAAAGGCAACAAGTCGTTGCCTTTTTGCATTTTTCGCGGTAATGCGGCCGTTCGGCATGCGTCCGCAGGGTGGCGGGTATGCTACTGAAAGGAAGATGCGTGGCCTGTGCAGAATTTACATATATCACAATTAGTTAAGGAAGTGATTTAATGCAAAAAGCGGAAGAATTTGCGGTTGCTTATGTTGTGTACGAAGATGATGAATGGTTTATTGTTGGTAGACTGGCGGACATTCAGCGGCTAAGTGATGCCGGGTATGTCGAAAGAGCTTGGGATATCAGGCTTGATAATGGTCATCGTCCTTACGCGGTGGTTAAAAAGCGGGTTAACTTTGACATTACTGAACCGCCTACTGATGCGCCGAAAAATATTTTAACCGAGACAATAGCTGCTAAAACAGGCCTAAAATTCAGCGACAACCTGCATTTTTTGGAACACACCTATCTTTTTCGTCCCACTCCGGCCTTTTGGGGTGAGCTGCTAATTGATTTTGCCGGCGAGGACGGACGGCTTCACGGTGTTAACCTTACGGATTATTATGCTATTTACCGCGGCTATATTTTGCACAATATCAACGGAGCCAAGTTTGTGCGGCTCGAATCCGATACATTGGTTTAAATTAACGCCAAAACAGGATTTGCGGCGGTTTTTTCGGAATTGGGGCAACCGGACCTGCCGGATAACCCACGATGAGAGGGGCTACGGCCTGATATTCGGCGGGCACGCCGAGTTCGGTTTTAACTTCAGGAAGGTTGAGCAGTGGCCGGGCAAACCCGATCCAGCAGGTGCCGAGACCAAGGCCATGGGCGGCCAGCATGATATTTTGCGCCGCCAAGCAGCAATCTTCTTCCGGATGGGGGCCGTTAGGAACGGCGTAAACGATGAGCAGCGTGCCGGCATTATAAAAAATATTGAAATCGGGATTTGCCAGCGCCGCACGGTATTTGGTCAGCGAGGGATGCTGGTCCATTTGACTTAGTAAGAAAGCCTTCGCCCGGTCAGAATAATGGTTCAGCAGTTCACGGTCTTGGATTACGGCAAACGCCCATGGCTGAGAATTCATGGCGCTTGGCGCTTGGACGGCCGCTTCAAGGAGTTGGTGCAGCAAATCTTTGCTGACCTCCTGCGGGGAGTAGTTGCGGACAGAGCGGCGCGATTGAATAGCATTGAACAGTTCCAAAAGTATCACTCCTGTATAATGTTTTAGACTATGGTAAGTTTACCCTAAGGCCCAACAAAATAAGCCCTCGGTTGAGGACTTATTTGACAAAGCCAGTGATTAATCCTCCTCGCTTTCTTCGGGGAGCGGTTCGTTTGTCAGGCGGTAGAGGGCTGCGGTAAACTCGGCGATATGTTCCTTTTCTTCGTTCATGATGTGGCAAAAGAGAGCTTTGACTTCATCGTGCTGGGCCTGAACCATATAAGTCTGGTATTTATTGGTTGCTTCTAGTTCGCCGGCGAGCGACTTGGTCAGATAGTGAATTGTAGGCAGGTCTTTTTCTGCTGGCGGCGTAACGGCAACATCTTCCGGCTCCGGTACCCACATAGGGGGTGCTTTCCATTTAGCTGGCGGTCGAACCCTTGCCAGGGTGAGCGTCCCAAGGTTTTCCTCCTTCAACATGGTGGCCTGCACTGGGTCAAGGGAAGAAATAAGGCGCATCAATTCCATATAGTGATGCATTTCGTCCTCGGCGGCATCAAGAAAAAGGTCGGCCATAGGGGTCCGCAGCGCCGCTTCCAGGTACAGGTCTATAGCTTCGCGCTCGTCCTTCGCCGCATCCCGCAAACGTAGCAGATCGGGGTCATCCGGGCACATGGTATCTCTTGGCGGCTGGGCCTGTTTATAGGACGGGGTATAGTCGATGGGTTTCATTTTGGCCGGTTTTGCTCTTTTTTTGGACGTCATACCTACACCTCCACAGGTAAGTCACTATATCATATGTGTTGGCAGTCGGAATGGTGATGGGCTTGACATAGCGGCCGTGTTCTGGTAATATTTTCTGTGTCCTAGAGGGGAGTAGCTTGCAGAGGCAGAGTCAACATACTGGCAGTAGTTTGCCTGGTTCTGCCATTGGTGTATCCAATAAGCGAGACCTTTAGTATGACGCTATTTTTGGTCATACTAAAAATGTCTCGCTTTTTTATTTTATAAATACAAGGGGAGGAGTTTTAGTGACAGCATTTTTAGCATCTTTGGGGTTCGTAGTTCTGGCGGAAATGGGGGACAAAACCCAGCTTTTGGGGATGGCGTTTGCGACGCGATACAGATGGCAAACTGTTATGTGGGGTGTATTGGTCGCTACGGTTTTAAATCACTTATTCGCCGTGGTAGTAGGTAATTACATAACACGCGTTATCCCCCTCCATTATGTCCAGATTGCTGCTGCTGCATCGTTTATTATCTTCGGCTTGTGGACCATCCGCGGTGACGAACTGGGGGATGAAGCGAAGGCTAGCCGGTTTAGCCCCTTTTGGACGGTTACAATTGCCTTTTTCATTGCGGAAATGGGTGATAAGACACAGTTAGCTACAGTGGCCTTAGCCGCTCAATTTAAGGAAATTGTTCCCGTGTGGCTAGGTACGACGGCAGGTATGATGATTGCCAATGCGATTGGTATCATCGTCGGCATCGTTATGGGGCGGAAAATCCCCGAGCGAGCGGTAAAATGGTTTGCGGCGCTGATTTTTATTTTCTTTGGCTTATTTGGGTTGTACCAGGCGTTGCCGCGTCACCTCGTATCACCATCGGTCATTATAACCGCCGTCGTGATCGTTTGTGTCCTTGTTTATGTAGTGGCGAGGTGGGAAAACAACGGCAAAATGCCGCGCCAGCAAGAATAAAATGCACGGGGCATTTAATTTTTTTTGTCGAGTTATTAAAAAGTTAAATATAGCAAATGGCAAAATAAATTGACATGCTAAAAAAAGGCTATTAAAATGAGAATCACCACCCCCACCGTAGGGGGGACGGGAAAGGAGTTGGGAACAGTGAGTGTAATAAATATAACCAGCCGAGAGGAATTTGAGGAAAAGGTACTTAAAGCTGACAAACCAGTACTTGTTGATTTCTGGGCGCCTTGGTGCGGTCCTTGTAAGATGGTAGGGCCTGAAGTGGAAGCTGTCGCCGAAACTTTTGCCGGGCGGGCTTATGTGGTCAAAGTAAATGTTGATGACCAACCCGGTCTGGCCAATGACTATCAGGTTATGGGGGTACCGACACTGTTGGTTATTAAAAATGGCCAAGAGATGAACCGGATAGTTGGGTACCGGCCACGGCAGGAGCTTAGCGCTGCTCTGGAAAATGCACTGTAAAAAGCGACTCCCGGTTAACCGGGAGTTTTTTATTGATCGTAATTCACAAACTATTCACAAATGACTTTTGGCTTGGCTGTTTGTTCTTGCTATGGTCGTATAAAGCAATGGTTAAGGATGGTCTTATCTGTAAAAATATAGTTGTCTTAAAATTGAGTTTTTGTAATAATGTATTTAGGAAAGGGGGATGGCAATGTTTAATTTTAGCATGTCGGAGCTTGTTGTCATCTTAGCGACAGGAATGAAGGAGCGACAATGATATATTTAAAGTGAAAAATCACACAAAAAAACAAGGTATCGGCTTTGGCAAGCAAGTCTGAGATTCAATCAAAAAATTGCCGGATAATAAATCCAACCTAACTGGAATTTTACTATCCGGTAGATTTCAAAACTAATTATACGAGGAGGTAGAAAATGTGAATTTTAGTTCTCTATTATTTAATGAGTCATCTGTATTAGCTTTGTTTGGCGCGATAGTTATTTTGGTTGGTGAACTGATTGCGCTGAAGCAGATGAAAAATCTCATTCGCTTAATAACTATTTCCAGTATTGCAGAAATTGGATATGTTCTACTGGGACTTGGCCTTGGTACTTATGAAGGTATCTCGGGAGCTCTGTTGCATTTGGAATATCAAATAGTAATGCGAGCATTGGTCTTTGTTGCCGCGGCAGCACTTATTGCCCGAGGACAATCTGACAGTATTGAAAAGCTCAAAGGTATAGGTAAGGCCATGCCGGTTACAGCAACCTTGTTCGGTTTTGGTTTGTTCTCGGTAATGGGCTTATCACCATTTAAGGGTTCGATTAGTAAATTTTTAATTATTTATGCAGCCATTGCCAGCGGTCATTGGTTTTATGCTGCTCTGGCCACGTTAGGCAGTATCATTGAGGCAATGTATTTCCTTCTGGTCTTTCAAAAACTGTGTTTCGAAAAACCTGCTCAAGACGGGGTCTGGGCAGAAAAAGTCAGAGAAGTTTCTCCTGTTTTGCTGGTAGTTATACTGGCCCTTAGTGGGCTCACCGCTTTTATGGGCTTGTTACCGGAGCCTTTCATTCATAATGTTGAGCATATAACTGCTGTCTTATCAGGGAAATCTGCGCAACTACCTGCCTTTGAATCACCTTGGTCCATTCTGGTTCTCGTTCCCTATGTGGGCGGATTTATTGTTTATTTGGGCGGGCGTTTTTCGGTGGCCTTGCGTAATATTCTGGCGGTCGCCATTACCGGTACAGCGGTATACTTGACTTGGCAAAGTGGCGATTTTGACAGTCTGTCTAGATTTTTTGCTCTGATTATGGCTTTTATCGCTTTCCTGGTCACTGTTTACTCTGTGGGTTATTTAAAGAATAAGCCGTATACAAATCGTTACTTTTTCTTCTTGCTCTTAATGTTAGGCACTTTGCTGGGGTTGACAACTAGCAAGCACCTGGGGAATTTTTACGTCTACTGGGAATTAATGACCTGGACTTCTTACTTTTTGGTCATTCAGGAACAAACTGAAAAGGCGCTGCAAGCCGGTTTCAAATATTTTATCATGTGTACTTCCGGCGCTTATATTATGCATTTTGCAATTTTAACATTGCATGTAAAGATTGGAACCTTCGATATGGCGGCAATTTCTTCCAACTTAAAACTGTTATCCCCAAGCCTTATGCTAGCAGTTTTGGGAATGTTTATAATCGGTTTTGGTGTTAAAACAGGTTTAGTGCCGCTGCATAGTTGGTTGCCTGATGCTCACCCTGTAGCACCTTCATCCATTTCGGCACCTATGTCAGGGATTTTGACCAAAACCGGTGTTTACGGACTTGTACGTATTCTCTTTGTTGTTTTTGGTGCAGGTTTGCTGACTGAGTTGGGCACTACTGGTCAGTTTTCTACCATTGGATTTATCATTTCCGTGCTTGGGGCATTGACCCTTTTGTACGGTGAAATTATGGCCCTCCGGCAGACCGACATAAAAAAAATGTTGGCTTATTCAACTATGGCCCAGGTGGGCGAGATAGCGGTCACTTTGGGAATAGGCACTTATTTGAGCCTTGTTGGTGCTCTTTATCATGTTTTGAATCATGCTATTATGAAAAATCTCTTGTTTCTGGGTGTGGGTGCTTTAATTTATCGCTTGAAGAGTCAGGAAATTGCTAAATTCAAAGGTATCGGCCGGGTAATGCCTGTAACGTCATTGTGTTTTAGTATTGGCATATTGGCCATAATGGGCTTGCCGCCTTTCAACGGATTTATCAGCAAGTTTTTGATGCTTTACGCCAGTGTACAATCCGGTCATCTGGCAGTGGCGGGTTTAATTCTTCTAGGCAGTATTATTGGCGCTTTTTATTATCTGAAACTGGTTAGGGTTATTTTCTTTGAAAAGTATGAGGGCCCTGCTCTTAAGGAAGCTCCTATTACCATGTTGATTCCAGTTGGGATTCTAACGGGTCTGACTGTTTTTAATGGCTTGTATCCGCAAGCAGGTCTGGCTTTAGTTAAGCCGGTGGTCGATATGATTGCCGCCAATGGACATATGGCTATAACTGCTATTCCTAATGTTACTATCGCTTGGCCTCTGATGGCAGTAATCCCAATGGTAGGCGCTCTGGTTACTTACTTTTTGGGAAGAGTTTCGGCCAGGGTCAGCGGCTGGTTAGCAGTCGCGACAATGGTGGCAACATTGATAACATTGTTTGCTTATTCTTACGGTTTTGATATTTTTTCCCGAACCTTTGCATTACTCATCGCCTTTATTGGAGTTTTAAATATATTTTATTCCCTGGGTTATATGGATCACGGCCACGCTCAAAATCGCTTTTACGCTTTCTTCCTTTTAATGATCGGCGGCCTTCTGGGGGTGGCGATGAGCAAAGAGCTTTTCAGTTTCTTTGCTTTCTGGGAAATCATGAGCAGCTGGACTCTGTACTTTGTGATTATTCATGAGGAAACCAGGGAGGCATTACAGGAAGGTTTTAAATACTTCATTTTTAATTATGCTGGAGCCAGTTTGATGTTTTTAGGACTACTTGTATTAACAGCCAGCACTGGCACCTTTGCCATGAGTGAACTGGCAGAGCGGTTAAGTGCCGTGCCGACAGGTCTGGTGGCGTTTGGTTTAATCATGATGTTGATTGGCTTTGCCATGAAAGCGGCTATGTTACCTTTTCGCATCGACTATCAAATGCATCCACCAACAGCACCTACACCGGTCAGTGGCTATATTTCTTCCGTGCTTTTAAAAAGTGCACCATTTGGGATGATTAAATTATTTTATGTGTTTGGGGGCATTTCTCTTATAAGCAAGTTAGGCTTGTCAGGAGAGACGCCCAGCCTGATGTATATAGTTGCCTGGGTAAGCGGCTTAACAATCTTAATGGCTGCGGCACTGGCTCTGCTGCAAAGTGGTATGAAACGCCTGCTTATTTATCATACGGTAAGCCAAATGGGTTATATCATCTTAGGAGTCAGCTTGGGTTCTTCTTTAGGTATGGCTGGAGGATTATTGCATTTAGTTAACCATATGCTGTTTAAGAACCTGCTTTTCTTAGTTGCCGGTGCGATTATGGTGAAAACCGGTATTGAAAACCTGGACAGGTTAGGAGGAATTGGCAGGAAAATGCCGATAACTCTCGGGACCTTTGCGATTGGGGCATTTTCTATTGCCGGCATTCCGCCTTTTAATGGTTTTACCTCTAAATGGATAATCTATGAAGCTGCCATGGAGAAAGGATATGTGTTTTTAGCGTTATTCTCATTGTTAGCAAGTGTTTTGACCTTAGCTTCTTTTCTTAAATTTTTACATTCTGCCTTTTTCGGGCAATTACCGAAGGAGTTAGAGAATGTAACTGAAGCACCTTGGACAATGCAATTTCCTATGGTGATTTTGGCTGTTTTGTGTATAGTGTTTGGAATTTTCCCGGGGGTACCACTTACTACTATTGTTGCCATAGAGAGATGGTTGGGCCTTACACCGGTTTCAGTTTCGCTTTTCGGGATTGATTCTGGCCTGGGAACTTGGAATGCCGGAGTTATCGCTGCAGTATTGGCAATAGCCTTTATTGCAGGTGTTAGTGTCTACTTTATTAGCAATGGGAAAATCAGATATACAAAAATCTATACTTGTGGGGTAACTGATTTAACAGCCGAAGAGGTGCATGTTAATTCTCATAATCTTTATGAATCGCCAAAAGGCCTGGTTAAACAGTGCATTAAAGTTTTACACCGGATTACCGGTCTGGGTGAGGGGGTGTAATTGTGAACGATCTTGTACAACTAATCATTAATTTGTTGTTCTTTCCCGGAGGCTTGTTTGCAATAGTCGTTGGCTTGTTTCTTATGGGAATTGACCGTAAATTTGTTGCCCGCTTACAGAGGCGGGTTGGGCCCCCTCTTTACCAGCCCGTTATTGACCTGGTTAAACTAACCAGGAAGGAGATAGTTGTGCCGGAGACTGCGCATCTGCAGGCTTTCAGGTTAGCGCCATTGCTGGGGTTTGCAGGGATGATGGTAGCCGTGACTTTGATACCTATTGCTGGCGTATACCAAGGTTTTAAATTTTCGGGAGATTTGCTGGTTTTGCTTTATTTGCTGTCATTACCTGCCATTGCCTTGATGATCGGTGGTTCTGCTTCTAGTTCACCCTTTGGGGCTGTAGGCTTTTCCAGAGAAATGGTCATGATGATGTCCTATGAGCTGCCGTTACTGGTAGTACTGGTAACCGTTGCTTTAAAAGTTGGATTGGCAACGGGTGGAATTGCTACTTTTTCTTTAAGTGAAATTGTGAGGTACCAACTGGAAAACGGAGCATTGCTTTTTGATTACACCATGTTACCGGCTCTGTTGGCTTTTCTAGCCTTTATTCCAGGTAACATGGGGGTAGTTCCCTTTGATATTCCTGAGGCAGAAACGGAAATTGTCGAAGGTCCTATTTTGGAATATTCTGGAACCTCTTTGGCTTTATTTAAACTAACAAGCTCCTTAAAAATGGTTGTGGTACTGGGTTTAGCCATAGCGCTTTTTTTCCCGACACCTCTGGGTGAAAACATGTTGCTTAACCTATTGTGGTACATCTTAAAATATTTAATTTTAATGGTAATTTCTATTACAGTTGTTCGCGCCAGTACAGGAAGGGTTCGAATAGACCAGGCCTTTAAATTTTATCTAAAGTATCCTACAGCACTGGCGTTAATCAGCTTGGTTTTAACGTTGTTAAAAGGGTAAACAGGGAGGTGGCAGGATGAAAAAGCTATTGCCCAAAATCGCCAAAAAATCACCGTGGTTGTATCGCATAAATGCGGGCTCCTGTAACGGGTGTGATGTGGAGCTGGCTACTACGGCATGTATCCCTCGTTATGATGTTGAACGTTTAGGCTGTAAATATTGTGGAAGTCCAAAGCATGCTGATATCGTGTTGATTACCGGACCTCTTACTGTCCGGGTTAAGGAAAAGGTTTTGCGTCTTTACGAGGAAATTCCCGACCCTAAAGTGACGGTAGCCATAGGAGTATGCCCAATATCTGGAGGGGTGTTTAGAGACAGTTATGCTATTGCCGGGCCTATTGACAACTTTATTCCGGTAGATGTAAATGTGCCTGGCTGTCCGCCCAGACCACAGGCGATTATTGATGGGATAATTGAAGCCATCAAAATTTGGGAAACCAGGCTGTAAAGGAGAGTTACCCATGGCTTCTTTTTTAAAAATAGCTATTCGCAATTTGTTTAAGAGACCGTCTACTGACCCTTATCCCTTCGGTGAAACTTTTGTTCCCAAGGGACTGAGAGGGAAAGCCCAATATAATCCCAAGGCCTGTGTGGCCTGTAGAATGTGTGAGTACGTTTGTGCAGGGGGAGCAATTCAAATCAGGGAAGTCGCCGACAAAAGCGGCCTGGAGTTCATACTTTGGCATAATACATGTACTTTTTGCGGTCTATGCGAACATTACTGCCCTACTAAAGCAATTCGCTTGACTGAGGATTATCACACAACGCACAGGCAAGAGGACAAATACCGATATGTGGAAAAAGGTTTCATTAAATACGTAAATTGTGCCCGGTGTAATACACCTATGGTGCCGATAGCTCCTGAACTATTTAACGTAGCTTTTGAACAAGTTAACACGGAGATTGAAAAATTAAGGCATTTATGCCCCAAATGCCGCCAGGAACGGGCCCTTCAATAAAAGAGGAGGAAACAGGATGAAGCGGAACATTCAGGAGGAATTTACGGAAAAATTAACCGAGGCAATGGGTGATGGATTCTCCTTGCGGTGGGAGACAGATTCTAAAGGAGTTATTACTGGTTGGTGCAGGCTCCGTGACCACCACCATATTACAAATGTGGCTTGGATAGTGGCAAGCTTGGGCGGCCGGGTAATCACTATTACGGCTTATAAAACTAAAGATGTTCAACAGAGAGAAGTACATGAAATAGCATACCATTTTGATCTGGATGGTTGTACTTGTACAGTTACTATTGAAATTCCCCGTGATAGTGGCAAAGTTAATTCCATTACTCCGATTTTAAAGAGTGCTGATTGGACGGAACGCGAATTGCAAGAATTATATGGTATTAAAGTGGTCGGCCATCCCAATCCCAAGAGATTGTTCCTCGATGAAACTATTGATGAAGGAATAATGGATAAATTGATTCCTTTATCAGTTGCTATGAACGGAGCAACCACTAAAACTTTGTGGGAAAAGGTCCTTGCAGCTATTTCCCAGGAGGGGGATGTTAAATGAGCACATACACAATCCCCGTAGGCCCACTGCATGTGGCACTGGAAGAACCGATGTATTTCCGGGTACAGGTTGAAGGAGAGACTATCGTGGGCCTGGATGTAACGGCAGGTCATGTGCATCGCGGCATGGAGTATTTGGTAATGAAGCGCAATATATACCAAAATTTAACTTTAATTGAACGTGTTTGTTCTCTGTGTTCAAACAACCACCCATTTACCTACTGTATGGCCCTTGAGAAGATTGCCGGCATTAAAATCCCGGAAAGAGCTGAATATTTAAGGGTTATCGCTGATGAAATAAAACGAATAGCCTCCAACTTGTTTAATGCCGCTATGTTGGCGCATATCATTGGCTTTGATTCGTTATTTATGCATGTCATGGAGTTACGGGAGATAGTCCAGGATACTAAAGAGACTGTATATGGGAATCGGATGGACTTGGCCGCCAATTGTATTGGCGGGGTAAAATATGACCTTTCTGATGAAAAAATTAAATATATGATGAAACAGATGGACATGTTGAAGAAGCCATTGGAAGAAATTGTTGATATTTATATGAACAATAAATTTGTTCGCGCTCGGACTGAAGGAGCAGGGATTTTACCTAAAGAGGAAGCTATCAGGTATGGAGTGGTTGGTCCTGTAGCTAGAGGGTCCGGTATAGATTATGATGTGCGGGTCAAGAGTCCTTATGCTGCTTATGACAAGATTAAATTTAATGTTGCTGTAGAGAATGGTTGTGATGTTAGAGCAAGAGCCATGGTCAGGTTGAGGGAAATTCAGGAAGCTATCAATATCATTCAACAATGTCTAAAAGATTTGCCTGACGGTCCAACTTGTATAGATTATTTGCCGGAAATACCTGCCGGGGAGGCTATAGCCAAGTCAGAAGCGCCGCGGGGTGAATTGATTTATTATCTACGCACAAACGGTTCTGACAAACCGGAACGAATCAAGTGGCGAGTGCCTACGTATATGAACTGGGAAGCGCTCAATGTTATGATGCCGGGGAATAAGGTCTCTGATATTTCGCTTATTATTTGCAGTATTGATCCCTGTATCTCCTGTACCGAAAGATAATGAAAGGATGCGGCGCCATGCATGAAATGGCGATAGTGGATAGTCTTTTTCAGATTATCAATGTCAAAGTGAAAGAGCATCAAATTAGAAAAGTCTTAAAAGTGAAACTTAAGGTGGGCGAGATGACAGCGGTGGAAGATATGACTTTAACTGCCTGTTTTGAGGTTTATGCCCAAAATACTGTTGTCGAGGGCGCAGAGCTGGTTATTGAGCGGGTACCCTTGCAGGGAAAATGTCGGCAGTGTACCAAAGTGTTCCAGGTTCATAATTACAATTTTCAATGCCCGCAATGTGAGAGCAGATCTGTAGAGATCGTTGCCGGTAGGGAGTTGTACATTGAGAACCTGGAAGTAGAAAAATAACACTAACCGAAAGGAGGTGAACATCAATGGCGAGAGCTAAAGAGAATTTCTTTATTTACGCCGATCCCCAAAAGTGTCTGGGATGCAAAAATTGTGAGATAGCCTGTGCCGTGGCTCATGCAGATTGTGATTTGCAAACTGCCGTAACCCAGGGCTTGCAATTACAGCCAAGAAACTCGGTGGTTCAAGTTGATGACATGGTTATGCCGATTCAATGCAGACAATGCGAAGATGCGCCTTGTGCCCACGCCTGTCCTACAGGAGCAATCTACGAAGAGGATAGGTTTGTTAAAATTAATGAAAGTAATTGTATTGGCTGTAAAGTGTGCACTATGGTTTGCCCCTTTGGAGCTATTATTGTAGCTAAAGACATAACAGATGAAGGCACTCACAGAACCCAAAAAGGTAAAGCCAGAAAATGTGATCTTTGTTTTAGCAGGACGCAGGACAGCCATGAATTTGCCTGTGCCTGTGTAGAGGCCTGTCCTACCAAAGCAATAATGCTGGTAGATTACGAGAGTTATCGTAAGAAACTTATTGAAGATAGAGGGAAGGAACTGGTAAGGGCTCATGCTCATTCAAAGAACCACGGCCTGATGCGGAAATAAGCAGGGGGGGAGATTATGAGTAAGATGAAAAACACCATAGATCCTGCTGTCAATTATTTGCTACCTTTAGCAAAAAAGGCGGGAATTGAAACTGTTTGGGATCGTTTTGCAGCTATGAAGCCCCAATGTGGTTTCGGAGAGTTGGGCGTCTGCTGCCGCATTTGCTGGAAGGGACCTTGTCGTATTGATCCTTTTGGCAATGGTCCACAGAGAGGTATTTGTGGAGCTGATGCCAACACCATAGTGGCGCGTAACTTGGTCAGAATGATGGCTGCAGGTGCTGCTGCCCATTCCGATCACGGTCGCCACATTGCTTTAACCTTATTAGAAGTTGGCGAAGGACATGCACCTGCGTACCGGATTAAAGACGAGCAAAAGTTAAGAAATATAGCGGAAAAATTAAACCTGGCACCGGCAGGCAAAGATATAAGACAAGTAGCAAAAGAAGTGGCTCTGGCTTCTCTGGATGATTACTCGCGGCAAAAGCGCAGCATACCCTGTAACTGGGCCAAAGTGACCCTGACTGCTGAACGGGTCGATAAATTGGTAGATCTGGGGGTTATGCCCCATAATATTGATGCTGTTATCGCCGAGATTATGGCCCGAACTCATGTGGGTTGTGATGCTGATGCAGTCAACGTTTTGCTCGGCGGATTAAAGGGAGCACTGGCTGATTATACCGGTATGTGTTTGTCAACTGAGCTGTCTGATGTCCTATTTGGTACCCCTGAACCGGTAGTTACAAAAGCCAACCTTGGCGTGCTGAAGGAAGATGCTGTTAACATTGCGATTCACGGTCATAACCCGTTACTTAGTGAAATTATTTGTGATGTCGCTTTGAAGATGAATGAAGAAGCTAAGAAAGCCGGGGCCAAAGAAGGTATTAACATAGTGGGTATTTGTTGTACGGGTAATGAGGTGATGATGCGACGGGGAATTCCGCTGGCTACTAACTATCTATCCCAGGAAATGGCCATAATAACAGGCGCTGTAGATGCTATGGTCGTAGATGTGCAGTGCATTATGCCTGCTCTTACCAGCGTAGCTGAATGCTTCCATACTGAAATAATTACCACAATGCCTGAAAATAAAATCACTGGCGCCACTCACGTAGAGTTTCGTGAAGATTCGGCCGTAGACAGTGCTAAGAAAATTGTTGAAGTGGCAATAGAGGCCTTTAAAAAACGGGATAAGCGAAAAGTCAACATTCCTGACTACAAGCAAACAGCCATTGCAGGTTTCAGTGCTGAGGCAATCGTGGCGGCCTTAAGCAAGCTAGATGCTAAAGACCCGTTAAAGCCATTGATAGATAATATCGTTAACGGTAACATTCAGGGTATTGCTTTGTTTGCAGGATGTAACAATACTAAGGCAACCCAGGACGATAACTTTATAACCATTGCGAAAGAGCTGGCTAAAAATAACGTCCTGATGCTAGCTACTGGTTGTGGAGCCGGTACCTTTGCTAAAACCGGTCTAATGACTCAGGAGGCAACCGAGGCTTATGCCGGTGAATCCTTGAAAGCCGTACTCACTGCCATTGGCAAGGCAGCCGGATTAAATGGACCTTTGCCTTTAGTATTGCATATGGGATCTTGTGTTGATAATTCCAGGGCAGTTAATGTAGCCGTAGCCATTGCTAACAAGCTGGGGGTAGATTTAGATAAACTACCTCTTGTCGCTTCTGCTCCTGAGTTAATGTCGGAGAAGGCAGTGGCCATAGGGACTTGGGCAGTAACTTTAGGAATACCAACCCATATTGGAATTGTACCGCAAATTATGGGTTCCTCTGTAGTGGCTGAATTTTTAACTGAAAAAGCAAAAGATTTGCTGGGCGGTTACTTTATCGTAGAAACCAATCCGGAACAGGCTGCTGCTAAACTGGTTGCAGTTATTAAGGAAAGACGTAAGGGTTTGGGGATTTAAATTTTGGCTGATGGGGCAGGATTAGAGCTCTGTGGAGCTCTAATCCTGTTCTGAAAAAGTCAAAAGAGTATGAGTTCTAATTTTCAACAAAGAGAAATTAAAAGAGAAATTGGAGGAAAAATAAAAAAGTCCAAGGCGAATGCCTTGAACAATAAACACTCTCGGGTTCCCGAGAGTGTACTTCTGAATATAGAGAGGAAGATCAATTATGAAAATAGCTGTTACGGGTAAAGGCGGAGTGGGAAAAACTACAATTTCCGGGGTTTTAGCCAGGCTTTTTGCCGCTGAAGGCTATCGGGTTTTAGCTGTAGATGCTGACCCGGACGCAAACCTTGCTTCAGCTCTGGGCATACCTGAGTCGCTATACAAAACAATAACCCCCTTTTCTAAAATGAAAAAGTTAGCGGAAGAACGTACCGGAGCAAATGGGGACTATGGTTCCTTTTTCATTTTAAACCCCAAAGTAGATGACTTGCCTGAGAAATATTGTGTGGAACACCAGGGGGTTAAATTACTGGTTATGGGCACTGTTGAACAGGGTGGCAGCGGCTGTGTTTGTCCGGAGCATGCGTTAATTAAGAGATTAATGAAGCATCTCTTGCTCGAAAGAGACGATGTGGTAATTATGGATATGGAAGCCGGAATTGAGCATCTTGGTCGAGGTACTGCTGAGTCGGTCGATGCTTTGTTAGTCGTAGTAGAACCAGGTCAAAGAAGTATTCAAACCGCTAAGCAGATCAGGAAATTGGTTGAAGATCTTGGAATCAAAAGGGTCTTTGCTATAGGTAGTAAAATATCTGATGAGGCGGATATTCGATTTATTAGGGACAGTTTGACTGATTTTGAGCTGCTGGGTTTTGTTTCTTTAAGTGAAGATGTCAAACAGGCTGATTTGGAAGGGGTTTCTCCTTATGATATCGGCGGCACGATAGTCGAGGAAATTAGATCAATCAAGGACCAGTTGCTGGTAAGATTGAACAGTTGAAGTCGGCCGTAGTGCCAGGTAAAAGAATATCCATTATGTCGAAACTTGCTGGGATATTTGATAATTAATTACTGTAATCGTGCCGAATAAACTTCCCTGTGAGAAAAGAGAAAATGTCAGTTACTCGTCCCGGTCACAATGGTGATGTTTTCTTTTTTTGTTTACCCAAAATCTTACAGTAATTTTACACTAACTTAGCGGAGTGATACCGAAACCACCGGGCAACAATATTAATGGAGGTGGTCACATGTTTCGCAAATTGAAGCGCCGCAAGTCCATGATGCAAAAAATGATGGACATGGATATGGATGTGGACGTCATGTCAGTGGTAAAAATAATGGCGGCCGGCGCATTGCTCTACGGTACTGCAAAGTATATGTGGAATGAATTAATGGATTAGCTGCCCCTCCTGGCTGGGAACAGCCACCCGCGAGGCTTATGTGCCTCGCCTTTTTTATCTTTGATTAAGCGAGTGTAGCAGGTCTTTGTTAATAGGAAAGAGAAAGGAAGCGAAAAGAATATTTCGCGTAGCGTATAAGAAGGAGAGGGTATTTATGCCACAAACAGGACAAACCCGCACCGTACTGGTCACCGGGGGCGGCCAAGGGATTGGCGCCGCCGTGGCCGAGGCCTTTGCCGCCAAGGGCGACCGGGTCATAATCTGGGAGAAAGACGGGGAGGCTGCTGCCGAACGGGTTGAGTTAATTCGCAACCGGGGTGGAGAATGTCAGGTTATGGTGGTGGACATATCCCGGGAAGACGAGGTTAAGGTTGGCGTTCAGCGTCTGATTGAGCAAGGGATAACTATTCAGGTTATTGTCAACAATGCGGGCGTTTCCCGCCCAACGCCGCTGGCTGCGCCAATGAGCGACTGGGACGCGGTGGTTAATACCAACCTGCGCGGCCAATATCTGGTGGTAAAATATGCCGCGCCGCTGATGAGCAGCGGCGCGGCGATCATCAACATTGCTTCCACGCGAGCCCTAATGTCCGAACCTGATTGGCATGCCTACGCCGCCGCCAAGGGCGGGCTGCTGGCCCTTACGCATTCTCTCGCCGTCACGCTGGGCCCGCAGGGGATACGGGTTAACGCTATCAGCCCGGGCTGGATTGATGTATCGCCTTGGCAAAAGCGGACTAACCGCCAGCCGGCCCAGCTACGGGACATCGATCATGCCCAACACCCGGCCGGACGGGTCGGCCGGCCGGAAGATATCGCCGCCGCCTGTCTGTTTCTGGCTTCGCCCGAAGCCGGGTTTATTACCGGCGCCAACCTGGTAGTGGATGGTGGCATGACCGTGAAAATGATTTATGCTGAATAGGCAGGAAGTCGGACGAAAGAGAATTAAGCCTTCAGGTGTTTAGGTTGTTTAGTGGAGGCTGGTTTTTAATCGGTTTTGTGACTTAGATCACATGAAACAACATGGTAATTTGCTACCATTAAATTGTAATTAAATTGTAAATCGAATAAAGATCAGGCGGCAAGATTGCTTCAAAGAAACAGTAAAGGCCAGGGGCTGATGGGTATGAATATCTGGCAATGGTTTTGCCAACTTGGAACGCATAACTTCAATAACGGCTGGTTACCTTTTGAAGCCAGGCAAACTGGTTACCGCGCTGGTTCGCCTGATGATAAGACAGGAGTGACAAGCGTTTGTACGCGTTTATGCGGCTATCCCGGCTGCCGGTGCGGCAGTACCATCAGAGGACTACACTGTATTTGGTCCCATTACCGTTTGGAAAGATGAAATAATGTCAACCGGAAGAGAGGTTAAAGTTGTGGCAAGTTTTGCTGGCGCCGTAATCGCCAAGATGGTCCTGTATTTTGACGGTGATGTGAAAAGAATTAATCACGCATTAAAGGTTTACGGACTGGCCAAAAGTATTGGAGAAGCGGAAGGCTTGTCAAAGGAAGAACAGGATGTTTTAGAGATAGCAGCTATCTTACATGACATCGGCATAAAAGAAAGCGAACGGAAGTACAATTCCTCCGCCGGAACGTATCAAGAAATCGAAGGCCCCCCGATAGCCCGCAAATTGTTGCAAGAATTTGCTTTTTCTGTGCAGCAGATAGACCGAATTTGTTATCTAATTGGCCATCACCATACCTATTCCCAAATTGACGGAGTTGATTTTCAAATTCTGGTCGAAGCCGACTTTTTGGTAAATATTTTTGAGGATGGTATCGACAGTAGTGCAATTGAAAAAATAAAAGAAAAATATTTTAAAACGGCAACGGGACGGGCTTATCTGGAAAGCATGTTTAAAAATAAGAGTGACGCTACCAATTAATTCAGGCCTAAAATGGTGGCTGTTAAGCGGGTAATTGACGTCATTAAAGTGCGGGTTGGCTCAAATACTTATTGCCCTGAGACCGTAACTTGGTTTCAGGGCGAAAATTTGGGTACTGTCGGACAAACGTCATTAAGTTATATTAATTAGCAAGATTAATTTGAGGTGCAACCGATGTCTGTTAAGGATACTAAAGAAGCAGAACATATTTGTGCCAGTTTGGTACCTATTTTTGCAACTCTGAATGATGATGAATTAGAGAAAGTTAATCGTTTAATTCAGAAAAGGGACTACCTAAAGGGATCTACCTTTATATTAGCTACATGCCCCAACGGTCTGGCTTGTATTTAGACTTGACAGTTGAAGAAAATATCAATTAATGATCAGCCCGCGGATGGAGCAGGGTTTTGAACTTAAGCAGGTGGCACGGCCGTATATGGTCAAGCTGAAGCGATGACGCTATCAGGCAAGTGTTGCGTGATGCCCAAAAAGACGAACGCCGTTCAGGAAAGTTGCTGCGGCTATAAGCATCGGGCCCTGTCCTTTTTTACATGTTTAGCAAAGCCAAAGTAAAACAAAAATCATCATCACAAAGACAAAGACGCTAATTTTTACAAAACAGATTTTGCTAAGAAGATATTGACGTAGGTAGATACGATCTTTATAATTTTAAATAAAATTAATGTTTGTATACAGAGTACATAAAGTAACGAGTGTACCTAGGGATCCGCGGCTTCAGAGCCGGTCTGAACCAAGCGGTACAGGCGCACAAGGGAGTGCGTTACACCGTGGGAGTAAAAGCCCCAGCGGAAGGTCGTTTACAGCCGACTTTCTGCTGGGTTTTTCTATTTTTTACAAATTAAAATGGTCAAGGGGCTTGAACAAAAGCGAAGGAAGGGGGAAGAGAGGGATTGTAAGTAGGATGGTAGGATGGCAAAAATAACAAAAAGCTAGACGAAAACAAGCGAAAAGGAGGAATAAGAAAATGGAAACGGTCCATTCTGTGTCAGGTGCGAGTCTTGAAGCAGTGAAACCTACCCGGCAACGGCTGGTGCTAGTGGCGATTCTCCTGTTCACTTTATTGGTTGCCTATCTGGATAGGGTGAATGTTTCCGTGTTATTGGCTGATAACGCGTTTTTAACCGATATGGGCATCAAAGGGCAACCAGTGCAAATGGGACTACTTATGACTTTATTTTTGATTGCTTACGGCGTAGCCAATGTCGTCTTAAGCCCTCTTGGCGATTACATTGGCCCACGCAAGGCTATGTCCATATCCATCTTTCTTTGGACGATATCGGTCCTTATCGGTGGTTTTGCCACCACTTTTTACGGACCCCATGCTAGTAGCCCGCGTTATTTTGGGCATCGGCGAGGGTATGCATTGGCCGATGCAGAGCACCTTTGTCAAGAACTGGTTCCCACCGCATGAGCGCGGCAAAGCCAATGCCGTGTGGCTCATTGGGCTGATGGTTGGGCCGGCCATCGCTATGCCTTTCTTTACTTGGATCGTGTCCACCTGGGGCTGGCGACCGAGCTTTTTCGTTCTCGCCGCCATGGGGCTGGTACCACTATTCCTTTTGTGGTTTTATGTTACCGACCATCCGCGCCAGCATAAGCGGGTTAATCAAGCCGAACTGGAATACATCGAAAGGGCTCTGAAAGCCGAGGCTGAGGAAGAAGCATGCCTGAAGACCGAGACTCTTGCGGAGCGGCTTAAGTCGTTTGCTTTAAACTACCGTTTCTGGCTCTTGACCATCAACTATTTCTGTATTGCGTCGGTATGGTGGGGCATGATGGCGTGGCTGCCGTCTTATTTGAAAGCGGCGCGCGGCTTTTCCTGGGCGCAAATGGGCGCCTTTTCTTCGCTACCTTATATTTTAGGCGCTGTCAGTATCCTCTTCTTCGGCCATCTGGCTGATAAACTGGGCCGGCGGGCGCCTTTCGTGGCTGTTGCGCACCTCGGTTCCGCCCTGGGGATTTATTTCGGCGCCATGGCGCCGGATAATATGACGGCGGCCTTGATGATTTCGGCCGGCATCGCGTCCATTGCTATCGGCTTGCCATCGTCTTGGGCGATCTTGCAGCGTATTGTCCCTGGCAAGGCGGTCGGCGCAGGCGCTGGCATGATGAACGGCGTGGCCAACGGCGGATCGGCTTTTTCGCCAGTGCTGATTGGCTTCTTTATCGCCTGGACGGGCAGCTATGTGGGCGGTTTGATGTTTTTGGTGGGCCTAGCCGTCGTCGGGTGCTTGTGTATGACGGTACTGACGCTGCAGAAATATTAGTCGCGGCTGCCAATTGTATTTTTAGTCCGGTAAGCAGGAATGAGGCAGGACACTGCCGAAAAAGGAATTTAATGGTATTTGACACTGCGGCTTAATGCCATTATGCCACACAAGGGGGAGTTTGCGTGTTAAAAGAGTTTTCGCTGGGGTTTGGCGACAACCAGATTAAAGTCGCCCTGCCGGAGGAAAAAATTATCAACGTTGTAGAGGGGAAGCAGGTCGCCCCGATTACCGATGTGCCGGCGGCAGTGCGGGAAGCGCTAAATAATCCTATCGGTTCGCCGCCGCTGAAGGAAGTGGTGAAGGCGGGCGATAAAGTCGCGATCATTGCCAGCGACATTACCCGCCTGTGGGTCAAACATGACCAGTTTTTGCCGGTGCTGCTTGATGAACTCAATGCTGCTGGTGTGCCTGACAAGGACATCAAACTGGTTGTTGGTCTCGGCGCCCACCGTTACCACACCGATAAGGAAAATGTCATGGTTTATGGTCAGCAGGTCGTAGACCGCGTCGAGATTGTCCAGAGCCATGCGCAAAATGAGGAGGACTTTGTTTATGTCGGCAAAACGTCGCGCGGCGTTGAGACCTATCTCAACAAACATGTTGTCAATGCCGACAAAGTCATCCTTACCGGCGGCATTGTTTACCATCTGATGGCTGGTTTCGGCGGCGGTCGTAAGGCGATCATGCCCGGTGTGTCAGGTTATGCCACCATTCAGGGCAATCATAGCTATTGTCTCCATGACGAAGTGGGCAAGGGCATTAGCCCTCACTGCGTTTCCGGTAAATTGGAAGGCAACAATATGCACGAAGATATGACCGAAATGGCGGCCATGCTTAATCCTGCCTTCTTGCTCAACGCCGTGTTTACGCCCGAGGGTCAGTTCGCCCGGTTTGTGGCCGGTCACTGGTATGATGCTTGGCGGGAAGGCTGTCGGACTGTCGAGGAGATCTTCGGCGTGCCGGTCAGAGGCAAAGCCGACTTGGTTATTGCATCGGCCGGCGGTTTCCCCAAAGACATTAACCTCTATCAGGGATCCAAAACGATTGATAACGCTTTCATGGCCGTAAAAGAAGACGGTGTTATCATCCTGCTCTTGGAATGCCGTGACATAATGGAGCCGCCTGATTTTAGCGGCTGGTTTAACTACGAGTCGCTGTACGACCGAGAAGTAGCGCTGCGCAAAGGTTTCACCGTGCCAGGCTTCATCGCGCTCAAGTGCGGTCTCATGGCGGCAAAAGTGCCGCACATCGTTGTTACTTTGCCGGAAAACAAGGCCTTTGTTGAAAAAGCCGGCATGATTGCCGTAACCACCATTGAGGAGGCCATGGCCCTGGCCGAACAAAAACTGGGCCGTAAAGACTATACCATTACGGTCATGCCCCACGCCGCCAATACGGTGCCGCTGGTGCAAGAATAAGGACGCTGCCTTATTATCAGCCCCCGGAATTGTCTGGGGGCGTTTTATTGTTTGTCCGCCCTTCGGGCACACTAAAAACATTGACAGGAAAACGCCGCAAGTTTATACTATATACTATACGGGGGTATAGTATATAGGGGGTGACTTAATGCTGACAGAAGCGGAAAAAGAAGTCCTCCGCGTCCGGTTGCGCCGGATTGGGGGGCAGATTAACGGTATTGAAAAAATGCTTGATGAAGGGCGCTACTGCGTGGATATTCTGCAACAGGTGACAGCGGCCCGGGCCGCCCTTAATAAAGTGGCGCTCCTCATCCTGGAGAGCCATGCCAAAAGCTGCCTAGTGGCAGCTGTTCAGCAGGACCGGGCCAACGAAGCCATTGATGAGCTGATGGATTTTCTCGATAAATTTACGCGATGATGAAAGAAGGTATGCATTATGGCAAACTTGCAATCGGCAACTTTAAAAATCAGCGGCATGTCGTGTGCGGCCTGCGCTAGCCGCGTGGAGAAGGGGTTGGCAGCGCTGCCTGGCGTGGCCAAAGCGGTTGTTAACTTCGCTGCCGAAAAAGCGACGGTGTCTTATGACAAGGACCAAATCAGCCTCCGCGATATGGCAGCTAAGGTCGAAGAACTGGGCTATCAGGTCGTTAAGGATAAAGCCGAATTTAAAATTACCGGTATGAGCTGCGCGGCCTGTGCCCGGCGCATTGAGAAGGGGTTGGCGGCCATGCCTGGCGTCTACTCGGCCGTCGTCAACCTGGCCATGGAAAAGGCGACCGTGGAGTTTAACCCAGGCGAACTCTCCGAAACTGAAGTTAAGGCGCTGGTGGAGCGACTGGGCTTTGGCGCCCATAGCCTGGCGGACACGCGGGAAATTGACCGCGAACAGGCGGCGCGAGACAGTGAAATCCGCAGCCAGCGGCTGCGCCTCCTTATTTCGGCTGTTTTTTCTTTCCCGCTCCTCTGGGCGATGGTGCTGCATATGCTCGGAGTGGGCGGCGCTACCGCCCAGCTGCTAATGAATCCTTACCTGCAGTGGGCGTTGGCTACGCCGGTTCAGTTTATCGCCGGCTGGCAGTTTTACCGTGGCGCTTATTTAGCGCTGCGCGGTGGCGGGGCCAATATGGACGTGTTGGTTGCACTTGGGACTTCAGCGGCTTACTTTTACAGCATTGCCAATGTGCTGCGTGGCTTGCCTGACTTGTACTTTGAGACTTCGGCCATTCTTATTACCTTGATCATCCTGGGCAAACTGCTGGAAGCACGGGCCAAAGGCCGCACGTCAGAAGCGATCAAAGCGCTGATGGGCCTGCAGGCGAAAACGGCGCGGGTCGTGCGGAACGGGCAGGAAGTGGACGTACCAGTGGAAGGGGTCGTGCCAGGGGATATCGTTGTCGTCCGTCCTGGCGAAAAAATTCCCGTTGATGGTGTGATTGTCGAAGGCACTTCGACCGGTAGATGAGTCAATGTTGACCGGGGAAAGTATTCCCGTCGACAAAAAGGTGGGCGACGAGGTGGTCGGCGCCACGATCAACAAGTTTGGCGCCTTTAAGTTCAAGGGCAACCCAAAGGTGGGGCAAGGGATACGGCCCTAGCCCAGATTATTCGCATCGTGGAAGAGGCGCAGGGGTCGAAAGCTCCCATCCAGCGGTTTGCGGACGTCGTTTCCGGTTATTTTGTGCCGGCGGTAATAACCTTGGCCGTTCTTACTTTTCTGGTTTGGTATTTTGTCCTGGATCCCGGCAACTTTTCTCGCGCCCTCGTCAACTTTACGGCCGTGTTGGTCATTGCCTGCCCCTGTGCGCTTGGTTTAGCCACGCCTACATCTATCATGGTGGGTACCGGTAAAGGGGCGGAGAACGGTATTCTGATAAAAGGAGCGGAGCACCTGGAAAACGCGCACCGGCTAACGGCGATTGTTCTGGACAAAACGGGGACGATAACTAAAGGTGAGCCGGCAGTGACGGACATTGTATCTCTAAACGGCCAAACTGAGACCCAGCTGCTCCATTTGGCCGCGGTAGCCGAGAAAAATTCGGAACATCCCTTGGCCCAGGCCATTGTTCGCCATGGGCAAGCCCAAGGGGTGGCGAGCGGTGATGCCGCGGAGTTTGCCGCCATTCCCGGCCATGGCGTGCGGGCACAGGTGGACGGAAAAACCGTCCTGGTAGGAACGCGGAAACTGATGCGGGAAAACGGCGTTGATTTCGCTGTCAGTCTCAGCCGGGTGGAAGCTCTGGAACAACAAGGGAAAACCGTTATGCTTATGGCGGTAGATGGTAAACCCGCCGCCTTGATTGCCGTCGCCGACACCGTCAAGGAACACTCGGCCGCAGCGGTGGCGCAGCTAAAAAAAATGGGGCTGGAAGTCTGGATGATTACCGGGGATAACGAACGCACGGCCCGGGCAATTGCGCGCGAGGTGGGCGTTGACAATATCCTGGCCGAGGTACTGCCTGAGCATAAGGCGGAAAAAGTGCAGGAACTTAAACAGCAGGGCAAAGTGGTGGGCATGGTCGGCGACGGTATTAATGATGCGCCGGCGCTGGCTATCGCTGATGTTGGTTTTGCCATTGGCACCGGTACGGATGTGGCCATGGAGGCGGCCGATATTACTCTCATACGCGGCGATTTGCGCGGCATTGTGGCTGCCATTCAGCTCAGCAAGGCTACCATGCGCAATATTAAGCAAAACCTCTTTTGGGCGCTTATCTATAATTTGTTGGGGATTCCAATCGCCGCGGCCGGATTTCTGTCGCCCGTTCTTGCCGGCGCGGCCATGGCCTTCAGTTCGGTTTCCGTGGTAACCAACGCGCTGCGGCTGCGGCGGTTCCGGCCGCAGCTTTCCTAGAGTCCCACCGTGAGCACTGCGGGGGTTCTTGCTGCCTGGCGGCAGGAAAGCGGCGGCGTCAGCCAGAACATTTGGAAAATTACGGGATATTGCCTGGCCAGCCGGGCATACTAACGATTGTATCAAGAGGAGAGGATTAGTGTGCGTTTTGAAGTAAGTGAGGATATTTTTCGGCTCTTTCCTACGGCATGTTTCGGCGTCGTCGTGGCCGCGGATTTCCAGCCCCGGGACCAAGAGATGGTTGCCCGGCTCTTGACGGCGGCGGTGGCGGCGGCGCCGGCCAAATTTCCCGACGGGGTACGTAGCCACCCGTCAATCCGGGTATGGCGCGAGGCGTTTACCAAAATGCAGTTAAACCCGAACAAATTCTTAAGCTCGGTGGAGGCGCTGCATACCCGGGTTTATAAATCCGGGCATTTGCCGCAAATTAATCCTATTGTCGATCTGGTTAATGCCCTTTCGCTTAAATATGTGCTGCCCATGGGGGCGCATGACCTGGAGCGCATGACAGGGGATATGCGGCTGCGGCTAAGCCGTGCAGGCGACGTGTTCACGCCGTTCGGCGAACAACAGGCGGAAGTTGTGCCGCCCGGCGAGATTGTTTACGCCGACGATGTTGAGGTGCGCACGCGCCGCTGGGTGTGGCGACAGGGCGAAAAAGCGAAGATCGTTGTTGAGTCGCGGCATATCTTTTTCCCGATTGACGGTTTCGCCGATGTTAACAAAGCCGATGTCTTAGCCGCTCGCGATGAGCTGGCCGAGCTCGTCACCAGGCTGGGCGGACGGGCAACCGTGTTTTTCGTCGACTGTGACTGTCCCGTTGCCGAGTGGGACTAGAGGTAAGCGAAAAGTTATGCCAAGACTTGACTGGTAAACTTTCGGCGGTTTATAATTTTAATAAACCGATTGGAATACTAGGAATTAGAGGTGCATTATGGCAAAAATTGCGAAAAATCTAACCGAACTAATTGGCAATACACCCCTGCTGGAGCTGGCGAACTATAACGAGCGCCAGGGGCTTAAGGCCCGCGTTGTCGCCAAGTTGGAATATTTTAACCCGTTGGGCAGTGTTAAAGACAGGGTAGGCTACGCCATGATCCAGGATGCCGAAGAGCGGGGGCTGCTCCATAAAGACTCGGTCATTATCGAGCCCACTAGCGGCAATACCGGCATCGGCCTGGCCTTTGTCGCCGCGGCCAAAGGCTACCGGCTCATTCTCACCATGCCTGATACTATGAGCGTCGAACGCCGCAGTCTGCTGAAAGCCCTTGGCGCCGAGCTTGTGTTGACGCCGGGCGCGGAGGGGATGAAGGGGGCCATCCGTAAGGCGGAAGAACTGGCGGCCGAATTGCCGAACGCATTTATCCCTCAGCAGTTTCAAAACCCCGCTAACCCCGCTATGCACCGCCGGACGACAGCTGAGGAGATTTGGCGTGACACAGACGGACAAGTTGACATATTTGTCGCCGGTGTTGGTACTGGCGGTACGATTACTGGCGTAGGAGAAGTGCTTAAGGAGCGCAAAAAAGACGTGCGGGTTGTCGCCGTAGAGCCCTACGATTCGCCGGTCTTATCAGGGGGGCAGGCCGGTCCCCACAAGCTTCAGGGAATCGGCGCCGGTTTTGTCCCTCCTATACTCAATACCGGCATTATTGACGGCATTGTTAAAGTAAAAACGGAAGAAGCTTTCGCTACGGCCCGTAAGTTAGCCAAGGCTGAAGGGCTGCTGGTTGGTATCTCCAGCGGCGCCGCTCTCTTTGCCGCTACCGAACTAGCGAAGCAGTCCGAGAATGCGGGCAAAACGATTGTTGTTCTCTTGCCTGATACGGGTGAGCGATATTTGTCTACGCCGCTGTTTCAGTTCGAAGATTGATTATTTAAGGCCCTGCGCTATGCAGGGCTGTTTATTTTAGATGCGAGTTGTACTTATTGGAAACTCGGCGCCATAGACTGTTTCTGTGGATTTTTCCCAGAATAGGAGATGGCGCCTGTTGAAAAGGAACTGCGCGCTGGCAGCTGTAATCCTGTAATTGTGTCGGAACGGCTCGCTGGTTAGTGACAGAAACAGAAATTCCAATTAATAATAAGTTGACAAGATAGGGTAGAACGGCTATAATAAATAACTGTCAACAACATCTGCTGTGACTCCGTAGCTCAGTTGGATAGAGCGTTTGACTACGAATCAAAAGGTCGCAGGTTCGAATCCTGCCGGGGTCGCCACTTCAAGTATAACCGCCAAGATCGGCGGTTTTTTATTTTTGCCGTAGGTAACTATTTTCTTGATTTGCTTGACTGGAGCGCCTACTATTCAGGAGTGTTTTGAAATTATGTTTGGCAGACAACTGGTCAGGCGATGTTATAAGTTTCCGAAGTGTAAGCAAGTCGGCGGATAATGCTGTTTATAAAATGGTGCCCGGCTTTGCATAAGGCCGATATAGCAAAGAAGGCGCTAAAAAGATAGGTTAAACGAACAATTTTGTCGAAAAAAGGTCTTGCGACAAATGGGCAAGTCTGCTATACTTACCGTTGCTGCTACTCGTAGCGGCGCGACGAAAATAATTAAAATTATGCTTGACATAATTGGGTAAGTCTGATAGAATATACTTCGTCGCGAGAAATGATCATGGTGGCTGTGGTGAAGAGGCCAAACACGGCGGATTGTGGCTCCGTTATTCGAGGGTTCGAATCCCTCCAGTCACCCCACAAGTTTTATATAGGGGCGTAGCCAAGTTGGTAAGGCACGGGACTTTGACTCCCGCATGCGTTGGTTCGAGTCCAGCCGCCCCTGCCAGTGTGACCCACTAGCTCAGTTGGTAGAGCACCTGACTTTTAATCAGGGTGTCGATGGTTCGAGTCCATCGTGGGTCACCATTTCTTTGTGTGAGGAAAATTGACAGATATTGGCCGTCTGTGATATGATATTGGCATATCTAAGTTAGTATGCGGGCGTGGCGGAATTGGCAGACGCGACGGACTTAGGATCCGTTGGGCAACCGTGGGGGTTCAAGTCCCTTCGCCCGCACCAATATAAAGAGATAAGGCTTCACGGTATTTTAGTCGTGAAGCCTTTTTTCAATTTGTACAGCAAATAACGATAGCGGCGGCGTTTGGCTAGCCAGTGGCAGTGTTTTACTGGACGCTGCCAAAAAAGCTGCCCATGGGAGGGCAGCTTTTTGGTGTGATTATTCGTAATCGTTGTTGGCGTCAGCTTTGGCGGTCAGGGTGCCATATTCGGATTTACTGGCTTTTTGCTTGCTGGCAGTATTGGTTTTGGAAGTGTCCGACGACGTATATTCGCCATTAACGTCTTGCGTCGCCGTCAGGGTGCCGTACTTGGATTTGCTGGTCTCAAGTTTTTGTTTGTCCGCCATGTGTTAGAAAGACCTCCTTTGTGGATTTGTTTGGGGTCCATTATTTATTTTCGCTTGCAATGACGGACAAATACCTGGAAGTTTTAGCATAAAGACATAAATTATTATTCCAGCTCTTCCAATTTTTGCAGACCACCGTTGCGGCCTACGACAATCAGTACGTCGCCGGCTTGGATTTTTTCACCGGGATTAGGCGGGACAATAATTTGCTCACCACGTTTAATGGCTACGACGTTGGCATCATATTTTTCCCGCAGCCGCGATTCGGCTAGTGTTTTGCCCACCAGGCAGCGGGGAGCGCTGGTTCGATGAGGCTGAGGTCGGGCGACAGTTCGATATAATCAAGGACGTTGGTCGAGACAAGATTGTGCGCTACTCGCTGTCCCATATCCCGTTCGGGATATACTACCCGGTCGGCGCCAATTTTCGCCAGCATTTTGCCGTGCAGTTCATTGCGCGCCTTGGCGACAATATATTTAACTCCCAGGTCTTTTAATAGCAGCGTGGTCAAGACATTCGCCTGGATGTCTTCGCCAATGGCTACGACGACAACATCAAAGTTGCGGATGCCCAGCGCCTTAAGCGAATTCTCGTCGGTTGTATCGGCGATGTAGGTATGAGTAACCTCGTCGGCCACCTGCTGTACCCGTTCCTCCTCGGTATCGATTGCCAGCACTTCATAACCCAGCCGGGAAAGCGTTCGGGCAACACTGGTGCCGAAGCGGCCAAGACCAATAACGGCGAAACTTTTATTCCTTTTCATAAATATATAATACCTCTCTTATGTAACGATATTACCCGATAATAACCCGGCCCTCTGGCAGCTGTAAAGCGCCTTTGCGCGCCCGCAGAGCGATGGCCAGGGCCAGCGTCACCGGTCCCACGCGACCGGCGAACATGGTGAGTATAAGCCAAAGTTTGCCGGCAACTGTCAGTGTCGGCGTGATGCCTGTTGATAAACCAACCGTACCGAAAGCGGAAACAACCTCGAATAAAATGTTCAAAAAGGGCGCCTGCTCAGTCACGGTTAGCGCCAGGGTGACCAATATGACAAGCAGCGCTGACAGAAAGACAACCGTAAAGGCTTTGTAAACGGTAGCTACTGGAATGCGGCGTTGAAAAATTTCAACGTCATTTTTGCCGCTGATTTGGGCGGCGATGGCGAGAACCAATACGCCGAATGTTGACGTTTTAACCCCGCCGCCGGTTGAGGCCGGTGAAGCGCCGATAAACATTAATATGATTAGAAAAAACAGGGTGCCGCTTTCCAGCTTACCAATATCGAGAGTGTTGTAGCCGGCGGTGCGGGGGGTCACGGACTGAAAGTAGCTGGCGAGGAGTTTGCCTTGCCAGCTTAGGCCGCCGAGGGTGTCGGGGTTATTCCATTCCAGCAGGGAAATTACCGCCGCCCCGAAGATGATAAGAAAAGCGGATACGGTTAGTACAAGTTTGGTGTGGAGCGAAAACTTGCTGAAACGGCGGTTGTCCCACACGTCGGCAATGACAGTGAAGCCGATGCCGCCAAGAATGATGAGCAGGGTAATGACGATATTGACGGTTAAGTCGTCCACATAACCGGTCAGACTGCGAAAGTCGCCAAACAAGTCAAAGCCGGCGTTACAAAAGGCGGAAACGGCGTGCCAGTACCCGTAGTAGATACCTCGCGGACCGTAATCGGCAAACCAGCGGATGGCGAGAATGGTCCCGCCGATCAGTTCAATGATGAACGTGGTCTTCATGACATAGATCATCAGGCGCACCACGCCGGCCATTGTGAGCTGATTGAGCGCTTCCTGCATGATGAGCCGCTCGCGGAGCTGAATTTTTTTGCCGATCAGCAGCGCTATCAAGGTGGCCATAGACATGATGCCCAAGCCACCTATCTGAATTAAAGTGATAATGACCAGTTGCCCGAATAATGACCAGTGGCTACCGGTGTCTACCACCACCAGACCGGTAACACATACGGCGGAAGTGGCGGTAAAGAGAGCGTCAACGAACGGAGTGGGTTTACCGCTGGTCGACGCCAGGGGGGAGGTCAGCAGCAGGGCGCCGACGAAGATTAAGCCGGCAAACCCCAGTACCAGCACCTGGTATGGGGTCAGCCGCCATTTCGCTATGTCTAGCAGGTCGTCGGTTCTTGGGTCAATACTCAAAATTATTCCCCCATCAAACATGGATTGGTGAATGGAAAAATAACTCGTCATAATCGGGGCCTATCCGCTCATTTTAATATTCCTCCGTACTTTGTGAAATATAAAAAGCCGGCGCGAACGAAGTGCTAACCCTCTGGCCTAGCGCCCCACGCACCGGCTTGCAAACTCGCGGGACCAAATCCCCGTAGCTTGTCGCCAGACATGCTGCGACTATAGTCTTGACGGTTCTTTAGTTAATACCACAATATCCACGATATGCCCTGTCGAGCGGCCTAAGGCCAATCGGGCAGAGACTATAATGCAAGCAAAAAGAAAGACCGCAGCGGTTATATTGCCGTAGCTAATTTGGTCTTGTAGTCTCGTGCAGTCTAAATAGATTATAGCGCAACGATGGCAGAAAGAAAGTTCTGTTTTAAAGGGCAAAGACACTGTTTTAGGTAGCGACGGGCGGAAAATAAAAAAAAAGCAGGCCCGTCGCTCCTTTTGACGCAATTCCTCACTCTTTAATCGTTTTCCAGTTTCCGGTATAAGGATTATAGTCGCAATCATTTGAGCAGGCGAGCCAACGTTTGGCGGTATCGCTTCCCTGGGCCAGCGGACGGCAATCGGTGCAGGCGTAGCGATATTCGCAGTCCTGGCACTTTTCCACTTGGTCCTTAGTGGTGCGCCAGCATTGCTCAAGTTTTTGACCTGCCAGGATGGTAGCCAGTGATTGGCGGAGAATATTGCCGCATAGCTGGTCGCGTGCGAAAATGCAGGGAATGACGTCACCGGCGGCGGTAATGGCAATTTTGCCGGCTAAACAAGAGTGATAGCACTGGGCCCGGAAAAAGCTTTCCTCATCGGTGAAAAAGGGCGGTCTGATGGGAGGCTTTTGGTATTTGTCCGGTAGCAGCTTGCTATTGTCACCGCGGCCGGTGGGGCGAACGACGTCAGGCGGCGTCACTTCCACGCCTAATTCTTCGCATAGTTTCATAATGTTTTCAGCTTCTTCCTCATTGGCCTTCATGATAATGGAAGCGATGCGCAAAGGTACACCGGCGGCCAACAGTTTACGGACGGCGGCCATCGTCTGATTGAAGCTGCCGGGGTTTAAGGTGACGCGGTCATGGACGGCAGCATTGGCGGCGTAAATGGTCGTGGCAATATTGATTTGGTTGTCTTTAACAAACTTTATACAGTCGTCGTCAATGAGGGTGGCGTTCGTAAAAATTTCAATGAATTCATAGCCGTCCTGGCGGGCGCGCTGGGCTAACTCTTGCCATCGGGGGTAGAGCAGCGGCTCGCCGCCGATAAACTGAATGGCCGTGGCGCCGGCCTGCCGGGCTTCGGTGATAAGGGACAGCCAGCGGTCGTGGGGCACGGCGTCGTAGCCGGCACAGGGGCCGCTGGTAGCGTAGCAGTGCAGGCAACGGTTATTGCAGCTCGCGGTAAGTTCCAGCCAGACAAATTCCAGCTTGGGCGGCGCGACTTGAGGCGGCGCCGGACGCTCGGCCGGTTGGCTCAGGTAAAACGAGCCCAGACCCATGGCCGTTAGCTTGTCGAGAAAAGCCAGCTGCGGCTTGTTTTCCGGCAAAGCGAGGTCGAGCAGATCTTCCAGGGCACTATTTTCGCAGGCAAAGAGAAAATCAACGGCACCTTTATTGATAGAATGCACCTTGCCGGTCTGCAGGTTGTAGATGGCGCCGCGCTTGGCCCCGCGGACAAGGTAGCAGTAGGGGTGAAGGCGATAATACAAAGAACTGTCCTCCTTTAGCGCATTTTTCTACATCATATGCGGCGGCGCCAGTAGGGGTGCGGAGAGAAAAAAGGCGCCGCTTGCGGCGCAGGGAGAAAGGGGAATATGAAGTTTTAAAAAGGAAGGCAGCCATAGCCCCAGTAATAGGGACGGCAGCTGTAACCTCCCCAGAAGTAAGGACGACAGCCATACCACCAGTAGCGGGGACGGCAGGCAAAACGAGGGCGGCAATTGCCTAGTATAAAGCCTAGACCAATTCCCAACCCGAAGAAAGGAACGCATTGGCGCTCACCGGCGCGCATTGCCTCCTCTTCGTCCCAATTCCAGTCATCAATTTCAGGGACATCCCAAGGAGGGCGCTTTCTTTTATCAGCCACTGCCTAATTTCACCTCCCCGATTTTGCGGGTGGTTACCCGTTCTAGTTACATAATATGCACAAGGGTAAAATAGGGTGAAGATTTTAACACAGCGCAGGCAAAACGCCATTTTCGCGCAAAAAAAAAACATCCTGGCAATGACGCGGCGATGCCCTGATGGAATTTTATTTTACTTGGACGAAAACTGAAGGGGTTTGTCGAATTTTATTGAATAACTAAGGGAAGTGGTCCGAGGGAGACGTGACTTATGAACGTGTCTTTTGTTGTGGTCGATGACGATGTTAGTGTCCGCAAAATTATTCAGCACATAATTAACGAATATGAGCTTGGCAAAGTAGTAGCGGAATGCGGCGACGGAATTGCCGCAGAAAAAATTATCCGCGATGTGCGGCCACATATCGCCCTGGTGGATTTGCTGTTGCCTAAGCAGGACGGTATTGAGCTGATAAGAAAGTTAGCGGCCGACCGGCTGGATACATCATTTATTATGATCTCTCAGGTTAATAGTGAACCCATGATTACCAGGGCGTATGAATGCGGCATTGAATTTTTTATTCACAAGCCCATTAACGTTCTTGAAGTTGTATCGGTCATTAACCGGGTAAAAGAAAGTCGCCGGCTAAGGCAGTTCGTTTCCATCATTCAGCAGACGGCTTCGCAATATTCCGTAGCTTTAAAGTCGGCGGAGCAGCCGAAAAATAATTTAAAGACCAATGTGTACCGGATATTTTCCGATATCGGGATTATTGGCGAAGCCGGCGCGAAAGATATTTACCAGATTGTCGAGTTGGTAGACGCTTGGTCGGAAGGAACGGCGAATTACTGTTACCAGTTGAGCGATGTCTATAGCAAGTTGTCGGCCAAAACACAGCAAGATGCCAAAACGATCGAGCAGCGGGTGCGGCGGACGATTGCCAAGGCGCTACAAAATTTGGCCAATCTCGGTATTGAAGATTACTATAATGAGAAATTCCAAAATTACAGTACGGTGTTATTTGACTTTAAAGAAGTGCGGCAGGAGATTAACTTTATTAACGGTAAAAGCACTTACCGGGGAAAAATTAACGTTAAAAAGTTTATCGAAGGCTTGATTTTTGCCGCTAAGCTGAACTGATTGGTTTTTGACAACTCCGAAAGATGGTGAATAGCATGCACCTAGTACTAGCTCGCAATCAAGAGCGCAACAAACTGTTGGTTAACGCTATCATGCTGGTAACACTTACCAGCATGATATTTATTTATCCTTTTGACAATCAGTTTCGGTTTACCTTGGGAGTAGCGGTGCTTTCCACCCTGCTGCTTTACTTTGCTCGGCTGTCGGTGCTTACGACGGCGATATTGAGCGGCATTGCCATTGTCATTTTACGGACGGCAGCCAACTTTGCTTTAGGTGATGACAGCTTTGAGGAGGTGGTCTTTAAAAATCTACCTTCGCTGGCTTATTACCTGTCTTTTGGCATCTGTTTTCATGTTTTTCGGGTTCGAAAATGTATTGATAATTTGCCGGTCGCAATTTTGCTTATCAGCTTGGCGGATATAACTAGTAATTTGGTGGAGATTTATTTACGCCCCTTGAACGTGGCTGATAGTGAAGCCATTCTTGGCAGTATTATTGCCGTGGCCGTGTTGCGCGCCATTGTTGCCGTTTATTGGTATGCGCTTTTATGCCGGTATCATGCTTTCGTGTTGGAAGAAGAACAGCGCGCCCGTTATGCCGAACTTACGATGATGATCGCCAAATTGCGGGCGGAAGTTTTTTATCTGAGAAAATCGTCGCAGGACATCGAGCAGGTAATGGAGCAAAGTTATTGGTTGTATGACCACCTACAAAATAGCGGCGCCGCTCCTGCGGATCACGCCTCAAGCGCCGCCAAGGCGCTGGCGATCGCCAGAGATATCCACGAGATTAAAAAGGTGTATGTCAGGGTTATTGCGGGAATAGAGAAGATTCTTAAGTCTTCGACTACGGACAATGCCATGAAGTTGTCGGAAATTTTATTCATCATTCAGCAGAATACGCAACGCTATTTGGCGGAAATGGGAAGCTCCATCTCTATTACCTTTGCCTATGGTGAGGATTTTTTGACCGATAAGCACTACACAATTGTTTCGGTGCTGGACAATTTGATTATAAATGCCATCGAGGCCTGCGGCCAGACTGGCGCTATCAGGGTAGCGCAAACCAGTGCAGACGGCCATATCGTGTTTCGGGTCGAAGATACGGGTTGCGGTATTCATCCCCAGAACTTTGCGCTCATTTTCAACCCCGGCTTTTCGACCAAATTTTCGCCCCATACCGGTAAGATGTCTACCGGGTTGGGGCTTGCTCATGTGAAAAATTTGACGGAGGCATTGGGCGGTTCGATCAGTGTTAGTTCGCAACCTGGCGCCGGTGCTGTCTTTGTCGTAACGGTACCGCGCAGTAGATTGATTATTAATGAGGATTAGTTTTTGGCATTGTAACCCGTTAGCAAAGTCGCTATCTCTTTTTAATAATGTCGCCGTTTCGACAAACTACCCACCCGGAACGAAGCGTTTATCTTGTTTGATCTGCTGGTCCATTTCTTCTAAAGCCATTTTCATAAGAACGGTCAAACTCATCACAATACTGGAAGACTTACTGTAAAAGCAAAGCCCCGGGCTGCCGGGGCTTGAATTTTTTAAGAACACCGGTTTTATATAAGATTAGTTATCCAGATATAAATTTTATTGTTAGACTACTAACTTTTTGTGATAGCATTTTCGACAGGGAAATAACACAATATGGCGAACTAGCTGAATAGTCAATGTGCTGGGCCTGTGTGTATCTACCGGGCCGAGGAGGTGGAGAAAGTCGGATATGAACATCCAGTTTGCCGGCCCGTTAGCCAAAGTGCTTGGCCACAAAAGGTGGGTCATCCGGTCCGGCGGCCAGTTGACGGCCGAGGAGGTCATCGTGCGGCTGGCCCATGATTTCCCGCAAGCGGAGGTCTTCCGGGAAGTCCGGCGTGGTAAGCCGCCCATACCGTATATGTTTATGGTGATAAAAAACGGCAAGTCCCTGCTCAGGCCCCACGACCGGCTGGACGACCAGGATGAACTGGAGATTATTCCACCGATTATGGGCGGGTAAATGAGAGGAGCAACCTTTTTGGGCGGATATATGGGAAAAATCGCTGTCGTCGACCTGACGTCAGCCAGGATTGATTTTATTGCGATAAGCCCGGCCGAACGCCGGCAGTGGCTGGGCGGCAGCGGGCTGGGGGCCAGACTGCTGGCGGAAAATACGCCGCCGGCGGCTGACCCGCTTGGGCCGGACAACTTGCTGATATTTATGACCGGCCCCATGACCGGGACGGCCATCCCAGCCTCCGGACGTCATCAGGTGGTGGCCAAGTCGCCGCTCACTGGCATCTATGGCGAAGCCGACGCCGGCGGCAGGTGGGGTGCTTGTCTGAAAGCGGCCGGATTTGACGGTATCGTCGTCCGCGGTATAGCGTCGCAGCCGGTATACCTGGTCGTACAGGACGGGGAGGTCAGGCTGCTGCCGGCGGACAGTCTGTGGGGTCTTGATACCTATGCGACTGACCGGCAGCTGAAGAAGCGCTGGGGACCGGACGTGGCCGCGGCCTGTATCGGACCGGCCGGCGAACGGCTGGTGCCGCTGGCGACGATCATCCATGAAGGTAAAAACGGGCGCTCGTCCGGCCGGGGTGGCCTGGGAGCGGTCATGGGCGCCAAGCGCCTTAAGGCCGTAGTAGCCGGCGGCAGCCGCCAAGTCCCAGTGGCAGACCCGGCTGCTTTGGCAGCGGCTATTGATGCCGCTGTCCCCCGTGTCCGGGAGAGGACGCGCCTCATGCAGGAGTACGGCACGGCCGGCGGCATCATCGGCGCCGAGCGCATCGGTGACCTGCCCCTTAAAAACTGGACGCAGGGTACCTGGGACGGCGTGGAAAAGATATCCGGACAGGCTATGGCCGAGACTATTGTCACCGGACGCTACCACTGCGCTTCCTGTCCCATTGGCTGTGGCCGCCAGGTGCGGGTGGAGCGCAGCCCCTACGGCCGGGTGGAAGGCGCCGGGCCGGAGTATGAGACGGTGGGCATGTTTGGCGGCGCCTGCCTGGTCAGCGATCTGGCGGCCATTGCCATGGCCAACGAGCTGTGCAACCGCTACGGCCTGGACACTATTTCCACCGGGGCGGTTATCGCCTTTGCCATGGAACTGTATGAGCACGGCATTCTGACCGACCGGGATCTGGGCGGCTGTCCGGCGCCGGTATGGGGGGACGGCCGGGCGGTGGTCGGGCTTATCCAGGCTATTGCCAGCCAGGAAGGCATCGGGCGCCTGCTCGGCAGTGGCGTGCGGCGGGCCGCAGAACTAATCGGCGGCCGGGCCGGGGAGTTTGCCATGCACGTCAAGGGCCTGGAGCTGCCGGCCCATGATCCCCGCGCTTTTTACAGCCTGGCCCTGGGATATGCCACATCGAACCGGGGTGCCTGCCACCTGCAGGGCGCCAGCTACTTTTTCGAAAAGGCGGCTGTACTGCCGGAAGCCGGCATCAATGAAGTGCTGGACCGCTTCCGCACTGACGACCAGGGCCTCATCCAGGCGCGTCTGCAGGACACCATGTGCCTGATGGACTCGCTGAAACTCTGCAAATTCCTGTTCTATGGCGGCATTGACCTGACCACTGTTACCGGCTGGCTTAACCACCTTACCGGCTGGGACTGTACAGTGGCTGAGCTGTTGACCACCGGGGAGCGTATTTTCAACCTGAAACGGTTGTACAACGTCAAATGCGGCGTATCCCGCCGTGATGACGTCCTGCCAGAGCGCATCCTCCGGCAGCCGCGCCCGGACGGTGGAGCGGCCGGTGCCCTGCCGCCGCTTGACGCTATGCTCAGGGAATACTACCGGGTTCGCGGCTGGGACGAGGTAGGCCGGCCCCGGCCGGAAACACTGGCCAGGCTTGGTATAGATAAATTCCTGTAAAGACAGAGAGGAGGAAAAAGATGGCAACAATTGGCAGGAGGACATTCCTTAAACTGCTGGCGGCAGGGGCGGCGGCGACTGTCTGGCAGGGCAACCCGGCCGTGCCGGCGATAGCTGCGCCGGCGCCGTACCGCCTTAAGGACACCAAAGTCAGCCCCTCGGTCTGTATTTTCTGTGGGGTGGGCTGCGGCCTTCTGGTATATGCCAGGGACGGCAAAGTCGTCAACGTGGAGGGCGACCCGGACAACCCCAACAACGAAGGCGGGCTGTGCGCCAAGGGGGCGTCGGCCTATGAAGTGTACATAAGCCCGCGCCGCCTCAAAAAAGTCCTCTACCGGGCTCCTGGCTCCGACAAGTGGGAGGAAAAAGAATGGAGCTGGGCTATCCCCGAAATCGCCCGGCGCATCAAAAAGACCCGGGACGAGAGCTTTAAGACCAGAGAAGGCAGCGTCACTGTCAACCGGGCCGAGGCTCTCGGCCAGCTGGGCGGTGCATCCCACGACACTGATGAATGCTATCTTTTGTCTAAATTTGCCCGTGCGCTCGGGATTGTCAGCCTGGAACACCAGGCGCGTATCTGACACTCCTCAACGGTGGCCAGTCTGGCCCCATCTTTCGGACGTGGCGCCATGACCAATTCATTGGTCGATGTTGCCAATTCGGACGTTATAATGATCTGCGGCGGCAACCCGGCGGAGAACCACCCCGGTGTGGCCCGTTTCATCAACCGGGCGCGCGAACGGGGCGCCAAGGTCATCTCGGTTGACCCGCGCTACACTCGGACATCGGTATTGTCTGATATCTATGCCCCCATCCGGCCGGGGACGGACATCGTCTTTTTCAACGGCCTGGTAAACTATGTCCTTGTAAACAAAAAATACTTTGAGCCTTATGTCAAAGGCTACACCAACGCCAGTTACCTCCTGAAGCCGGAATTTGGCTTTAAGGACGGGTATTTTACCGGCTGGGACCCGGTCAAAAAAATGTACAACTACGATACCTGGCAATACCAGACCGGCCCGGACGGCAAGCCCCTCACCGATCCGACGCTTGAGCACCCGGACTCTGTTTTCCAGCACATGCGCCGGTTTTATGCCCGCTACACGCCGGAAATGGTGGAAAAAGTCACCGGGATGAAAAAAGAGCTGTTCCTTAAGATTGCCGAGACTTATGCCGCCACCGGTGCGCCGGACAAGTCCGGTTGTCTCCTTTACGCCATGGGCCTGACCCAGCACACTGTCGGTGTGCAGAACATCCGGGCCTTCGCCGTACTGCAGCTCCTTCTGGGCAACATGGGCCTGCCGGGCGGCGGCATCAATGCCATGCGCGGCGAGGCAAACGTCCAGGGGTCGACCGACATGGGCCTGTTGTACCACTCTCTGCCGGGGTACCTGGCTGCGCCCAACGCCGGCCTGCACCCCGACCTGAAGACTTACCTGGAAAAAACCACCATAAAGGACAGCTACTGGGCCAACACTCCCAAGTTCATTGTCAGCCTGCTCAAGGCCTGGTGGGGTGATAAAGCTCAAAAAGACAACGATTTCTGCTATGACTGGTTGCCCAAGTGGTCGCGGCCGCACTCGTTCATGGACATGGTCACTGACATGTACGAAGGCCGGCTGAAGGGCCTCATGATCTGGGGAATGAACCCGCTGGTCTCCGGCCCGGCTTACGAAAAGACGGCGCGTGGCCTGGAAAAGCTGGAATGGCTGCTGGTTGTCGACCTGTTTGAGTCTGAGACCGCCCGGTTCTGGAAACGTCCCGGCGTTGACCCCAAGACGGTCAAGACCGAAGTATTCCTCCTACCGGCGGCATCCATGGTGGAAAAAGACGGCTCGGCGACCAATACCAGCCGCTGGCTGCAGATGCGTTACAAGGCGGTCGAGCCGATCGGCGATTGCAAGGAAGACTCGGTTATTTTGCACCTTCTGGTTCAGGAGCTCAAAAAACTTTATGCTGCCGACCCCAAGGCGGTATTCCCTGACCCGATTGTCAACCTGACCTGGAACTATGGCGGCGAGCACCACAGCGCCGACGAAGTATTCAAAGAGATCAACGGCTATGAAGTGGCTACCAGAGTGCAGCTTGCCGGTTTCGGCGCCCTCAAGGATGACGGTTCTACCACCAGCGGCTGCTGGATCTACTCCGGCATGTTCCCGCCGGCCGGCAATCTTGCCAAACGCCGCAAGCGGGAAAAAGAGGGCATCGGCCTCAACTCTGAATGGGGCTGGGCCTGGCCGCTCAACCGGCGCATCCTTTACAACCGGGCCTCCTGTGACTATGCCGGCAACCCCTGGAGCGATAAAAAATATATTATCAGGTGGGACGCTGCCGCCAAGAAATGGACCGGGCTCGATGTACCCGACTTTATCGCCACCACTGCGCCAGATGCGCCCGGTGGCACTCAGCCGTTTATCATGATTGCCGGCGGGCTCGGCCGTCTATTCGTACCCGGCGGTATAGTCAGGGACGGTCCCTTCCCGGAACACTACGAACCACTGGAGTCGCCGGTCAAAAACATAATGGGCCCGGTGCAGTGCAACCCGCTGGCCGTTACCTACAAGACCGACCTGGATAAATATGCTGCGCTCGGTAATTCTGATTTCCCGTACATCTGCACCACTTACCGCGTGGCCGAGCACTACCAGACCGGCAATATTACCCGTAAGATACCGACTACCGTGGAAGCCGTGCCGGAGATGTTTGTCGAGATTGACCCGGAACTGGCCAAAGCCAAAGGTATCACCAGCGGCGACTGGGTCGAAGTCGCCTCCATCCGTGGCAAAGTCCGGGCCAAGGCCTTTGTCACGCCGCGTATTCAGCCTTTTGTGGTCGACGGCAAAAAAGTGCATGTTGTCGGCCTGCCTTGGCACTGGGGATTTACCGGGGCCGACCCGATGAGCGAAACTAAGGAAGCATTTGTCGCCAACATCATCACTCCCCAGGCCGGCGACCCCAACACCCGGATACCTGAATATAAGGCCTTCATGGTCAACATAAGGAGGGTGTAGGATGGCAAGACTGGCCTATTGCTACGACAGCTCCAAATGCGTCGGCTGCCACGGCTGTCAGGTGGCCTGCAAGCAATGGAATGAGGAAAAGACTCTCGCCACTCGGTTTGCCGGTTCCTACCAGAATCCGCCGGACCTGGATAAAGATACCCGGATGGTCATGCGCTACTATGAGCATTTTGAACAAGACACCATCCCCAGCCTCAACTTCCTGAAATACCAGTGTTTTCACTGCGGTGAGGCGGCCTGCGTCAAGGTCTGCCCGAGCGGCGCGCTGTTTAAGACCAAAACCGGCATAGTGGCCGTTGACCGGGAAAAATGCATCGCCTGCGGTTACTGTCATAACGCCTGTCCGTTCAACATTCCGGCTGTCGGCAAACATGTCAACAAGTGCGACATGTGCCGCAGCCGCACCGAGAACGGCCAGGATGGCGATAAAACCAACGTTCCGGCCTGCGTCAAGACTTGTCCGGCCGGGGCGCTGGAGTTTGGCGACCGTGACCAGTTGGTGGCCAAAGCGCAAAGAAGGGTGCAATGGCTAAAGGCGCGCGGCTACAAGGACGCCAACCTGTACGGCGAGGGCTTCCTGGGCGGCCTGGGCATTATTGCTGTCCTTAAATACCCGCCGGCCAACTATGGGTTGCCGCCCAGCCCGACGGTGCCGGTGGAGGTCACGGTGTGGAAGGACATATTCGGTCCGCTCGGTCTCCTGATGCTCGGCGGCGCGGTGGGTATGACCGCCGTCCACCGCTTGTTGCAGGGCAGTGGCCAGGAAGACAAGCAGCACACTGACGCCGGCAGCAAAGGAAAGGAGGCTTAGAGGGATGCAAGGCTATCTCTTGAAACACCAGCGCCCGACCCGTATTTTTCACTGGGTGCACTTGGTCATGTTCCTGGCCCTCCTGTTTAGCGGTCTGGCCGTCTTTAACAAGAATTTACAGTTTTTGGCCGGGCTGTTCGGTGGGCTGAAAAACGCCGCAGTGGTGCACAAGTACCTGGGGTTTGCCTACTTTACCGTACCGCTTATCTATATAGTGCTGTACTGGGACCTGTTTAAAAAGTTCATCAGAACCATCAGCACATTTGACGACGATGACAAAAAATGGCTGAAAGTGGCAGGCGGTTATCTTGCGCCGCTTATCAAGGGCCAGGTTCCGCCCCAGGGCAAATACAACGCCGGGCAAAAGCTTCTAGGCTGGCTGGTAATCGCCTTCTCCTGCGTCCTGGCGGCGACCGGGCTGGTTATGGTCTTTTATACCGCCTTTCCGCCGCTTGTGGTGCGGCTGGCTTATCTAGCGCATGCCTTTTCCGGCGTATTCCTGGGATGCGCGGTTATTGTCCACTTTTACTTGGCGGCAGTCAACCCGTCTTCGCGCCGGGAGCTTAAGACCATGCTGGGCGATGGCTATATCGAAGAAGAATTCGCCCGGAGCCACAACTTGAAATGGTACAAAGAAATGACTGCCAATAAAGGCAATTAAACTGGCGGAGGTCGGTATGGGACTTAGTGAGCTTGCCGGGAAATACCCGTTCTTAAAAGAGAATATCCCTTTTTGGGAAAGATACCTTGCGGCTCGCGACAAAGTACTGGATATGCTGCCGGCCGTGCTGGACGTGTCTGCACTTGAGGCGGCCGGCTTTAAGGGGCGGCTTGCCCGGGGCGTACCGTTTCTGGCGGACGTGCCGGTCGGTATTGCACCGGCGGACTACGCCGCCCTTACCGGCGCCTTTGCCCGGGCAATGGCCATAGAATACAGTCCTGACTACTGGGGGGAACGGGTTCCGGCTTGGGCCGACCTTACCGTCACCCCGGACGCGCAGGGCTTTGTCCAGGCCGAAGTCCACGCGGCGGTGGCGTCGTTTCTTGAAAGCGTTGTATTACCGGACGAGGACACCGCCGGCTGGCTGGAGCCATACTGCCCGGTGTGCGGCGCCGGCGCCGCCCTGGGGTTTATCGACCAGTCGGGTAAAAAGACGCTGGTCTGCTCGCACTGCCACGCTGTCTGGCAGTACCTGCGGACGGCCTGTGGCCTGTGCGGGCACAGCCAGGAGCGCGGCGCCGTGTTTCTGAGCGCTGACGAGCTGCCCGGTTGGCGGCTGGAGCTTTGCGAGTCCTGTTCGCACTATCTTAAAGTGTTTGATATGCGGGAAGGACTGCCGGACATCATCAGCTACCCGCTATTTTACCTGACTACCTGGGAGCTTGACCTGGCAGCCCGAAGCGAAGGGCATCAGCCGGCCCTGTTTGCAATATTCGGGCGGGCCGGGTGGCTGCTGCCCCGTACCCGGCATTAATTTTCCGAAAAAAGTCGTGTCAAGCGTCAATGATTTTGTCACCTAAAAACGGTCTATGATTATGTCACTGTGGTGGTTATCTAAGCAATTGGCTCCGGTCAGAGTTTGGAATTATATCTGCAGCGCCCCGCCTGTCAAGGACATGGGCTTTGCCCGCCTTGACAGGTGGGGACTCATTTGCAGATACGGGTTGGTCAGGGGCCGGATGCCAAGGAATTCGATCCGGTGTTTAATTGTATATTTTCGGTGGAACAATTGGTTTTAGGCTTGATTAGTTGTTTACGCCAGGGTGATTGGGCGCAGGTTTGCGCGGAGTCGTAGCCCCCGTCTTTTCTTTTGGTTTGGCGGCATGTGTATTCTCATTATTTTTAAGAGGCGTGACATTTTCTCAGATCACTTTTAAGGTGACAATATCATAGAACGATCACAAAAATATATTTTTTTGTTGACAAATAGCATAATCAATACTATACTTAATTATGTCATCTGGATAATCACCCATGCGGAAGTAGCTCAGTGGTAGAGCATCGCCTTGCCAAGGCGAGGGTCGCGAGTTCGAATCTCGTTTTCCGCTCCACAAAAATCCCGGCAATAAAAATGCCGGGATTTTTCCGTGTTGCTTGTGTTTGTTTGGCAATTATGGTATCATATTATGCATGGCATAGCTGAATTGACTCTATTATGCCAAATTCGGCAATACTAACAATGAAAAACCAGCAAATGCCGCATTTTTAAAAATGAGGAGGATTACATAAATGAAGGTAACAGCGGAGAGAATAGACAATCATAAATTAGTTTTGGAAATGGAAGTACCCCAGGAAGAGGTTGCCAAAGCCTTCCAAAAAGCTTATCAAAAACTGGCTGCCCGGGTGAACATCCCTGGTTTCCGCAAAGGCAAGGCGCCGCGTAAGATTTTGGAATTGCACGTGGGCAAAGAAGTATTGAAAGACGAGGCTTTTGACCTGCTAGCTAACAAGGCCTACTGGCAAGCCCTGGACGAACAAAAGGCCGAGCCTGTAACCCGGCCGGAGATTGAAATCCTTACTTTTGAAGAAGGTAAACCCCTCCGGTTCAAGGCGACGGTAGTTACGAAACCAGAGGTAACGCTTGGCGAATACAAGGGGTTAAAGGTTGCGAAACCGGCGGCGGAAGTGACGGTCGAAGACGTGCATAAACAATTGGAAAATCTGCGCAACCGTCATGCCAAGATGGTGGTGGTAGAGGACGCCGCTTTGCAAAAAGGCGATTTCGCGATTATTGATTTTGAAGGCTTTATTGACGGCAAACCGTTTAAAGGCGGCGATGCCAAGGGTTATCCGCTGGAGGTTGGCTCCGGCAGCTTTATTCCCGGCTTCGAAGAGCAACTGCTCGGCGCTAAAGCCGGCGAAGAGCGCGAGGTCAACGTTGTTTTCCCCGAAAATTATTTCGTGCCCGAATTAGCCGGCAAAGCGTCTACCTTCAAGGTTAAAATCCACGATATCAAGCGTAAGGAACTACCTGAGTTGGATGACGACTTTGCCAAGGATGTCAGCGAGTTTGACACGTTGGAGGAATTAAAGGCCGACATCGAGAATAAACTAAAAGAGGCCGCAGCCGAGCGGGCTGAGCGGGAATTCCGCAACCAAGCCATCAAACTGGCCGTGGACAATGCTACAGTAGATATTCCGGAAGTTATGATCGAGCAGCGCATTGACGATATGGTCAGCGATTTGGATATTAATCTCCAGAACCGCGGCATGAAACTTGACGATTACCTCAAGGCCACCAAGATGGATCTGGCCGGCCTGCGGCAGAATTATCGCGAAGCGGCTGCATATAGCGTTAAAACCGACCTGGTGTTGGAGGCAATTGCCAAAGCCGAAGGGATCGAAGTCAGTGACGAAGATGTGCAGGCCGAAGTTGTTGCGATGGCGCGAAGCTATGGCGCGTCGGTCGAAGAGGTGGCGAAAATCATCCGTGAACAGGGACGCGTAGGTGCACTTTATGAAACGGTGAAACGCAAGAAAGCGGCCAAGTTGATCATCGACAGCGCCGTAGCCGAATAAGACCCAATTTGATTTCGAGGTGGTTTTTATGACATTTGTGCCGATCGTTGTTGAGCAGTCTAACCGTGGGGAACGGGCTTACGACATCTATTCCCGCCTGTTAAAAGACCGCATTGTCTTCATTGGCGGGCCTATTGACGACCATGTGGCTAATCTGGTTATTGCCCAACTTTTGTTTTTAGAGTCCGAAGATCCGGATAAAGACATTCATCTCTATATTAATAGCCCGGGCGGAGTGGTTACCGCCGGTTTGGCCATCTATGACACAATGCAGTATATCAAACCCGACGTGTCCACCATTTGCCTAGGCTCGGCGGCCAGCATGGCGGCGGTATTGCTTGCGGCCGGCGCTCCCGGCAAGCGTTATGCCTTACCTTACGCGCGCGTCATGATTCATCAACCGCTGGGCGGTGCGCAGGGCCAAGCCACTGACATTCAGATCCAGGCCCGGGAAATCCTGCGTTTGCGGGAAATCCTTAATGATATTCTCGCTCGCCATACCGGAAAACCTTTAGAACGGATCCAGCACGACACGGAGCGCGACTATTTTATGTCCAGTGAAGAAGCAAAGGAATATGGCATAATTGATGCTGTCGTGGTCCGGGGTGAGCAGCGCAAAGACGGCCGGACTGCCAGATAGAGAGGTGGTTAGATGTTGAAGTTTGGGGATGACAGGGGACAACTCAAGTGTTCCTTTTGCGGTAAATTACAGGAACAAGTCAAGAAACTGGTTGCCGGCCCCGGTGTGTACATCTGCGATGAGTGTATCGAGTTATGCAATGAGATCATCGAAGAAGAACTCAGCGAAGACATGGAGCTTGAGCTGAGAGACATACCTAAACCGAAAGAAATCAAAGAAATTCTCGACCAATATGTCATTGGCCAGGAAGAAGCGAAGAAGACGCTTGCCGTTGCCGTTTACAATCATTACAAGCGGATTAATCTCGGCAGCAAGATGGAAGATGTGGAACTGCAAAAGTCTAACATCGTCATGCTCGGTCCTACCGGTAGCGGCAAAACGCTTTTGGCGCAAACGCTGGCCAAAATTCTCAACGTTCCCTTTGCCATCGCCGACGCCACTTCCCTGACTGAGGCCGGTTATGTCGGCGAGGACGTTGAAAACATTCTGCTGAAACTCATCCAGGCTGCTGATTACGATGTAGAAAAGGCTGAAAAAGGTATTGTCTACATCGATGAAATTGACAAGATTGCCCGCAAATCGGAAAATCCGTCCATAACGCGCGATGTTTCCGGTGAGGGCGTACAGCAGGCTCTGCTCAAAATTTTGGAGGGTACTATCGCCAGCGTACCGCCGCAGGGCGGCCGTAAGCACCCGCACCAGGAATTTATTCAGATTGACACAACCAATATTCTGTTCATCTGCGGCGGCGCTTTTGATGGTATTGACAAGATTATCAGCGCCCGTACCGGTAAAAAGACGCTTGGTTTCGGGGCTGACATCAAGAGCCGGGAAAAGAAGCAGGTAGGCGAAATCCTCCGGCAAATCCTGCCGGAAGATCTCCTCAAATTCGGGCTTATTCCCGAATTTGTCGGTCGGTTGCCGGTTATCGTCACCCTTGACGCGCTTGATGAGGATGCGTTGGTGCGGATCCTGGTCGAGCCCAAAAATGCTTTGGTGAAGCAGTATCAGAAGTTTCTCGAACTTGACAACGTGCAACTGGAATTTAAGGAAGACGCGCTACGGGCCATCGCCCAGGAAGCGCTCAAGCGCAATACTGGGGCACGGGGTCTTAGGGCCATCATCGAAAACTTGATGCGCAACGTCATGTACGAGGTTCCGTCTCGCACCGACGTAACCAAGTGCATCGTCACCAAAGAAGTGGTCTTAAACAAAGAAGAACCTATATTGGTTACGGCCGACCGCAAGAGCAAGAAGAAGGAAGAAACAGCGTAAAGAAGGAGAGCAATCTCCTTCTTTCTTTTTGCCAAAAACAGCCTGATTTTGCCGGTTTTTGCCAGGATAAAAAGGTCTGCTTTGCCCATACTAAAACCACACATTCAAAGATTGCTGTGGAAAGGAGGTTTTTGGGCAAAGTGGATTACGCCGTCAACATTATCAGTTTGATCCAGTTCTTTTTTGCCGTTGTCATCGGCTTGTATTTCCTGAATCTTCTCAGGTCGCAACAGGGGAACAGGGTTGCGGTCGAACGGGAATCCAAAAAGGAAATGGACAAACTGCAGCGGCTTCGGGAGATTTCTTTGACCGAACCGCTGGCGGAAAAGACGCGGCCGTCGACTTTCGCCGAAATCGTCGGCCAGGAAGAAGGACTCAAGGCACTGAGAGCCGCACTTTGCGGGCCAAACCCACAGCATGTGCTTATCTACGGGCCGCCAGGCGTTGGCAAGACTGCTGCCGCCCGCCTGGTACTGGAAGAAGCCAAACGCAACCCGCTGTCGCCCTTTGGGCCCAATGCCAAATTTGTGGAGATGGATGCCACTACCGCCCGATTTGACGAACGCGGTATCGCCGATCCGCTTATCGGTACGGTACATGACCCAATTTACCAGGGAGCAGGAGCTCTTGGCATGGCCGGTATTCCCCAGCCCAAACCGGGAGCTGTTACCAAAGCCCATGGCGGCATTCTGTTTATCGACGAAATCGGTGAACTTCACCACATCCAGATGAACAAACTGCTTAAAGTGTTGGAAGACCGCAAGGTATTTCTGGAAAGCTCCTATTATAACAGCGAGGATACCAACATTCCTTCCCATATTCATGACATATTCCAAAACGGACTGCCGGCCGATTTCCGGTTGGTAGGTGCCACGACGCGTATGGCCCACGAAATCCCGCCGGCCATCAGGTCCCGGTGCGTTGAAATTTTTTTCCGACCGCTCCTGCCTGACGAAATTTCCCTTATCGCCGGCAATGCCGCCAAAAAAATCGGTTTTGGCCTCGAGGACGGCGTGCTCGATATTGTCAAACGCTATGCTACCAGCGGGCGTGAGGCGGTGAATATTATCCAGATTGCAGCCGGTATTGCCCAGAATGAGGGCAATAAGACCATTACCCGCGCCCACGCCGAATGGGTAATAAACTTTGGCCAGTACAATCCCCGGCCGGACAAAAAAATTCCTGCGCAGCCCATGGTCGGTTTGGTCAATGGCTTAGCCGTTTTCGGGCCGAATATCGGCACAGTGATGGAGGTAGAGGTATCGGCTGTTCCTAACACTTACGGCACGGGGAAACTAACGGTGACAGGCGTAGTGGATGAAGAGGAAATCGGCGGCTCGGGCCGGACGATGCGGCGTAAGAGCATGGCCAAGGGCTCGCTCGATAATGTACTTACGGTATTAGCTAATCATTTTGGCATAGACTGCCACAAGTACGACATCCATGTCAACTTTCCCGGCGGTGTGCCCATTGATGGCCCGTCAGCGGGCGTTACGGTGTTAACGGCGATTTATTCGGCGCTGCACAAAATACCGATTGATAACACGGTTGCCATGACGGGAGAAATCTCCATCCGCGGTCTGGTCAAGCCGGTAGGAGGCGTCAGCGCCAAAGTAATGGCAGCCAAGCAGGCCGGGGCGCGAAAAGTTCTCATTCCGCGGGAAAATTGGCAAGAGCTGTTTAAAAACATGGATATTGAAGTGATTCCTGTCGATACGGTTGAGGATGTGCTGCGTCATGCCCTCGTGCAGACTGCCGACCAGGCGCCCCGCCTTGAAGTTGTGGCGCCAAAACCGGAACTACTAACGGCGGCAGGGGTTCAAAGGTAGAAAAGTGGGCCTTCCCAGGCTCACTTTTTCTTTCCTCAAAGTATGGATAAAAGGGATTTTCCGCTTGGCTAAGAATATTTATAAATACATGCGTTGAAACTAACACTGACGTTTCGTGCGTGCGCAAAGGAGGCCCTTTTTATGTCTAAAAAAAGGCGTTTTATCCCGCTTTTGCCGCTGCGGGGCATTCTTGTCTTTCCGTACATGATCATTCATCTGGACGTAGGGCGGGAGAAGTCCATCAGCGCCTTGGAAGAGGCAATGGTGCACGACCGGCTGATTATGCTGGCGTCACAGAAGGACGCGCAAAATGACCGGCCCGAGCCTGACGATATTTTCCGCATTGGTACCATAGCTGAAATTAAGCAGCTCCTCAAGCTGCCGGGTGGAACCATCCGCGTTTTGGTTGAAGGACTGCACCGCGCCCAAATTCTGCGTTACACTGAACTTGACCCCTTTTTTCAGGTGGAAATCGAGGAATTCGATGAAATTCAAACCAAGACGCCGGAAATTGAGGCGCTTACCCGCACCGCCATCAGCCAATTTGAGCAATGGGTAAAGTTGAGCAAAAAAATCCCGCCGGAAACGCTCATATCCGTGGTGACAGTGGAAGAGCCTGGCCGGCTGTCAGATCTGATTGCCAGCCATTTAGCCTTGAAAATTGAAGATAAGCAGGCGCTGCTCGAAGCCGTAGGCTACAAGGAACGTTTGGAAAAACTGTGCGAAATTCTCGGGCGGGAAATGGAAATCCTGGAACTGGAAAAGAAAATTAACGTTCGAGTCCGCAAGCAGATGGAGAAAACGCAAAAAGAATATTATCTGCGCGAGCAGCTCAAGGCCATTCAAAAAGAGCTCGGCGAAAAGGACGACCGGCTGGCGGAAGCGGACGAGTATCGGCAGCGCCTTAAGGAACTTGATATTCCAAAAGAAGTAGCGGAAAAGATAAATAAGGAAATCGAGCGCTTGGAGAAGATGCCGCCCATGGCGGCGGAGAGCGCTGTTATCCGTACATACCTCGACTGGCTGCTCGCCCTGCCGTGGACGAAAGAAACGACCGACCGCCTGGATATTGCTGTTGCCGAAAAAATCCTTGACGAAGATCATTATGGCCTGCAGAAAGTCAAGGAACGCATCCTCGAGTATTTGTCGGTTCGCAAATTGACTGAAACCATGAAAGGCCCCATTCTCTGCCTGGTCGGGCCGCCCGGTGTCGGTAAGACTTCGCTGGCTCGTTCCATTGCCCGGGCGATGGAGCGCAAGTTCGTCCGGGTGTCGCTCGGCGGCGTGCGTGATGAGGCTGAGATCCGCGGTCACCGCCGGACCTATGTGGGCGCCCTGCCGGGGCGGATAATTCAGGGCATGCGCACCGTCGGCTCGAAAAATCCGGTTTTCCTGCTGGACGAAATCGACAAAATGAGTGCCGATTTTCGTGGCGACCCCTCGGCGGCGCTGCTGGAAGTGCTTGATCCTGAGCAAAATAACACCTTCAGCGACCACTATATTGAGGTGCCGTTTGACTTGTCGCGCGTGCTGTGGGTGGTGACGGCCAACGTTATGCACAACATCCCGCGGCCCCTGCTCGACCGGATGGAGGTTATCTCCATTCCTGGTTATACGGAAGAGGAAAAGGTGCAAATCGCCAAACGCTATCTCATTCCCAAGCAGACCCGCGATCATGGTCTCAGCGAAGGGCAGATCATCTTTTCGGAAGGCACCATTCAGAAAGTAATTCGTGATTATACCCGCGAAGCGGGTGTGCGCAACCTGGAACGCAATATCGCCGGGTTGTGCCGCAAGGCGGCGCGGCAAATTGTCCAGGAGCAGCGCACAGCGGTCAAAATCACGGCCCAAAACCTCCACACTTTTTTAGGCGCCCCCAAGTATCGTCACGCCCAAGCGGAAAAAAGCCCGCAGGTAGGTGTCGCTACCGGCTTGGCCTGGACCGAAGTGGGCGGCGATGTGCTGGCTGCCGAAGTCTCGATTATGAAAGGCAAAGGCAAGCTAACGCTTACGGGTCAGTTGGGCGAAGTGATGCGGGAATCGGCGCAGGCCGGCTTTACCTATATTCGCACCCGGGCCAAGGAGCTTGGCATTGATGAAGAGTTTCATGAAAAAACCGATATTCATATTCATCTGCCGGAAGGTGCCATCCCGAAGGACGGTCCATCGGCCGGCATCACCATGGCCACAGCGGTAGCGTCTGCTTTGACCGGCCAGCCGGTACGTTCAGATCTCGCCATGACCGGGGAAATTACGCTGCGCGGGCGCGTCCTGCCGGTAGGGGGCATTAAAGAAAAAGTATTGGCCGCTCACCGGGCCGGGATTAAGAAAGTCATCCTTCCTCAGGAAAATCGGCGGGATTTAGAAGAAATTCCGGCCAACGTCAAGCGCAGTCTTGAGTTTATCTTTGTAGAACATATGGACGAAGTGCTTCGGGCCGCCCTGGTGACGGATAATGGCTGATATGCAACTTAATGTCATCAAAGCCCAATATGTTGCGTCAGCCGTGCGGCCCGACCAGTATCCGCCGGAAGAATTGCCCGAAATCGCGTTCATTGGCCGCTCCAATGTGGGTAAATCGTCATTAATTAATTCATTGTGCCGTCATCATGGGCTGGCGCGGGTCAGTGCCAGCCCTGGCAAGACCCAAACCATTAATTATTATGTTGTGACCGCCAAACTGCCCAACGAACGGCGGCTGGAATGGTATTTGGTCGACCTTCCCGGTTACGGCTACGCACGGGCGGGCCAAACCCAACGTCGGCAGTGGACCAGGTTTGTCGAAGAGTACTTTCTCCGTTCGCCGCGCCTGAAACTGGTGTGCCAGTTGGTTGACCTCCGCCATCCGCCGCAGGCCAGCGATGTGGCTATGTACGGTTGGTTGAAAACGCATAACCTGCCGGTGCAGGTGGTGGCCACCAAAACGGATAAAATCGGCCGTACCCACGTAGCGCGGCATTTGGCGGCGATTAAAAACGGGTTAAAGCTGGAAACGGGCGGGATTATCGCCTATTCAGCCCTTAATGGGCAGGGGCGGGACGACCTTCTTGACGTAATTGGCCAAATTTTGCTAAAATAAGCTCATCGGTAAGCGGGGATGCGATGCGGCGTCCCTGCTAATTATCTAAATGCGAGATTGTCTCGATATTTAAGAGGAAAGGCGATTCCATGCTTACTCAGTTCGATAAAGCTTTGCTAAATATTATCCAAACCGATTTGCCGCTCGCTAAGCGGCCTTTTGCCGAGCTGGCTAAGCGGCTGGGCGTCGACGAGGCCACGGTCATTGACCGGCTGCGCGCGCTCAAGGCCCTTGGCTACATCCGGCGGATCGGGCCGTTCTTTGATTCCGCCCGGCTGGGGTATGTGGGCACGCTGGCGGCCGTGCGCGTCAGGCCGGACAAAATAAGGGAAGTAGCGGAAGCGATTAATGCCTTCCCGGGTGTTACCCATAATTACGAGCGGGAAGGGGACTACAACTTATGGTTTGCGCTCCTCTCGCCAAGCAAGGAGGCCCAGTGCCGCGTCCTCCGGCACATTGGCAGCCTCGACGGAGTGGACAAGCTGATTAGCCTGCCGGCAACCAGGAAATACAAAGTAAGCGTTAAGTTCACGCTTGGGTAGGCAGGTGGGAGTATGTTGGACGCCTTAGATAAAAAGATTATTGCCGCTATGCAAGACGAATTTCCGCTGGTGAGCGATCCCTACCGCGTCGTTGCCGAGCGGCTGGGCATCAGTGAAGACGAACTCTTGCAGCGGCTGGAGCGGTACCGGCAAACAGGGCAACTCCGGAAAATGGGTGCCGTTCTTCGTCATCGCGAGGTGGGCTATGCGGCCAATGCTCTCTGCGCCTGGGTGGTAACGCCGGAGCGCGAAGAAGAGGTAGGGAGGTTGATGGCTGCCCATCCTGCTGTTACCCATTGCTACAGCCGGTTGCCGGCCGAAGGCTGGCCGTACAACTTCTACACCATGGTTCATGCCCACACCCGCGATGAATGCCGGGAAGTGGTCGAAGCGTTGGCCCGGGCCGCCGGGTTGGACCAATATGTTATGCTGTTCAGCACCCGGGAATGGAAAAAAACGAGTATGCACTATTTTCGAGAGGACGAAGAACAATGTTAAAAAGTTTTGCTGATGTACTCGCGGCGGTTAAAGGATTACCGCCCCGGCGGGTGGCGGTGGCTGCCGCGCAGGATGACGCCGTCCTTGAGGCCGTCAGAGGGGCGAAAGAACAGGGCATCGCCGATTTTATCCTGATAGGCGACCAGGACAAGATTGAACGTACCGCGGCGAAAATCGGCGTCAGTCTGGATGGGCTAACAATCGTCCATGAGGCCGACGACCGCCAGGCCGCCTATCGTGCCGTGGCCATGGTCTCAGGCGGGGAAGCGGATGTGCTGATGAAAGGCCTTATCAACACCGCCGATTTACTACGGGCCGTCCTGGATAAAGAGGTTGGGCTGCGTACCGGCAGGGTGCTTAGCCATGCCGCCGTCTTTGAAGTGCCTGGCTTTGACCGCTTGCTCATTGTTACTGACGGCGGCATGAACATCGCGCCAACTCTCGCGCAAAAGGCCGATATCATCCAAAATAGCGTCGGTTTGGCCAAGGTATTGGGCATTAGCCCTGCCAAGGTCGCGGCGCTTGCCGCCGTGGAAGTGGTTAATCCTGATATGCCGGCGACGCTGGATGCCGCCGCGCTGGCCAAGATGGCCGACCGGGGCCAGATTAAAGGCGCGGTCGTTGATGGTCCGCTCGCCCTCGACAATGCGATTAATCTTGAAGCGGCCAGACATAAAGGCATAGCGAGTCCAGTAGCCGGTCTGGCTGATATTTTGTTGGTTCCTAATATTGAAGTGGGTAACGCCTTGGGCAAATCGCTTATTTACTTTGCCCGCGGTCGCATGGCCGGTCTTATTCTCGGCGCGGCCAAACCGGTTATCGTGACTTCCCGGGCCGATACGCACGAAGGGAAAATCATGTCCATTGCCTTAGGGGCTTTGCTCGGACCAAAAAGAAAATTATTTAAAATAAAAAAAGGAACTTGTCCGGGAAAAGCGAATTGTAAAAAGTGTTGGCCTGACCACCTGTCCATTAGACTATAAATAATATTATGGGACATGGGAAAACTACATGGGTAGGAATGCCTGCTTTTTCAAGGCGGGACTCTGGGCCGCTTAGCCAGGGTATATGAAGGTACGGTACATACCGGCCTTTGTATATAAACCGGTGTATAATTTTTCAGGAGGTGCTCTTATGGCCGAAGTTTCACTGCAAGGTGAACAAAGAGTATTCATGACAGGCAATGAAGTCGTTGCCTGGGCTGCCGTTGCAGCCAAAGTCGACATTATGTACGGCTATCCCATCACGCCGCAAAACGAGATCATGCATTACTGGACGCGGCTTGCGCCCAAGTACGGCAAGAAGTTTCTCCAGGTTGAGGACGAAATTTCCGCCGGCTTTACCACGCTGGGCGGTGTAATTTCCGGCAGAAAAGCCTTCACCGCCACCGCCGGCCCGGGCAACGTACTGATGCAGGAGTCGGCAACCATGGCCGAGATGATGCGCTTGCCGATTGTCTATATCATTCAACAGCGCGGCGGCCCCTCTACCGCTACCGTTATTTACTCGCAGCAGGAGGTAACGCTGACCACTTTCGGCGGCAATGGCGAAGGACACCGCATTGTGTATTCTACCGCCACTCACCAGGAATTGTTTGACTATACCATCAAGGCCTTCAATTCCGCCTGGACTTACCGGTTCCCCACCTTTGTGCTTGGCGACGGCTACCAGGCCAAAATGCGCGAGCCGCTGACCATTTATGATCCCGAAGCGCGCGGCATCAAGCTCGTCAAACCGGAGCCCATTCTTGGCGATACTACGCCTGGCAAACAGTTTAAGCACATCCGCAATACATATAACACCGAAGACGAGTTATATGAAGTGGTCATGGCCAATCAGCGCGATTGGGAAGCCATGGCGCCGAAAGTTGTCGAATGGGATGCGAAAGACTGTGCCGACGCCGATGTGATTATTCTTACCCATGGCGTGGTATTCCGTGCCGCTCAGGGAGCGCATAGCCAATTCCGCAATGAAGGCAAGAAGGTCGGCTACTTCCGCCCCATTACGCTCCGTCCGTTCCCTGTCGAGCAGCTCCGTGAGGCCGCAAAAACAGCCAAGAAAATTTTCATTGCCGAGTCTTCGTACGGACAGCTTATGAAACTTGTCCAACAGGCGCTGTACGGCATGAATGTGGAACTTGTTCCTATGTTGCGGCCGGGCGTCGGCATCACCACCGAGGAAATCTACGAAGAAGTATCCAAACTGTTAGGGTAGGAGGGGAAGATTATGCAAGAACTGAAAGAGCAAGGTATTCTTCAGCCGGCGATGCCGTCAAGCTGGAACGAAGAATCAAAACCGCATAAATTCTGTCCGGGCTGCGGTCATGGCATTATTCTCAAGTGTCTGGGCGAGGCCATTGACGAGCTGGGGATCAAGGACAAAATGGTCTTTGGGTGTGACATCGGCTGTTCACTCTTGGCCTGGGACTTCTTTGCCGTTGACTCGGTTCAAACCCACCATGGCCGGACGACGCCGGTTATTGTCGGCATGAAACGGGCCAATCCGGAATTGATTGGCGTTGCCTATATGGGCGACGGCGGCGGTTACGCTATCGGATCGCAGCACCTCTTCAACGCCGCGGTGCGCAATGAAAAAATTACGATTATTCTTTGCAATAACTGTAACTACGGCATGACCGGCGGTCAAATGGCGCCGACTACGCTGCCGGGGATGAAAACCGAGACCTCGCCGTACGGTCGTGACGTCGAACAGACCGGCCTGCCGACCAAGGGTCCGGAAATGGTCGCCGCCGTAGCCCCCGAAGGCGCCTATGTGGCCCGGGGTACCATTGCCAACCCCCGCCAGCTGAAAGGCTTCATTAAAAAGGCGCTGGAAAACCAAATGGCCGGCAACGGGATATCTTTTGTCGAGGCGCTGTCTGGTTGCCCGACCAACTGGCGGACCAACGCCAAACAAACGTGGGAATTCATCGAGAAAGAAATGACGCAATACTTTAAAGTCGGCGAACTGCGCGTGCCGCAAGTAAAGGAGGGCTAACACATGGCGAAAGTTACCAAGATCGCTCTGGCCGGCGAAGGTGGCCAAGGCGTTCAGTCCATTGCGGAAATTCTGGCGGAAGCCGCTAACGAAGAGGGCAAGAACGCGCTGTATATTCCTAACTTCGGCGTTGAGCAGCGTGGCGGCGTGTCCATTGCCTATGTGCAAATCAGTGACGGCCCTATTGGCGCTCCCAAGTTCCAGAAGGCCGACATTCTTATTCCCCTTAGCCCTCGCGCCGTCCGCCGCACCAAACTGCATGCCGGCCGCAACACCGTTTATATCTATGACAACTCTCTCATCCAGGAAGGCGAAGTCAACGATAATATCGTTGGTTTGCAATATATGGACGTGACGCCGCCGAACCCAGCCGCCGGCATGCCGAATTCCGCCGAGGCGCCGGCAGCAGGCCAACCTAATCAGGATTTGCCGCAAGACATGATTGCCGGTGAACCTAAGACCGCTTCGTTCACCGTACCCGGCCCCGGCGTTGATCCGGCGGATATTCCCGCGCAAGTTAAGCGCGTCATTCCGATTCCGGCCAACGACATCGCGAAAAACGAACTACACCCCCGCGTTTTCAATATGATTATTCTCGGGGCAGTTATCGCTGCGACGGAAGTGCTGCCGCTTGAGACAATCAAGCGAGCCCTGGAAACCAAACTGGGCGATAAATTTAAAGCCAATCCGGAGCTTCGCGATATGAACTTTAAAGCCCTTGAGCGCGGCTACGAAATTATTAAGGGTTCGATGTAAGGAGGGGAAACAATGGCCAAAGTTAACTGGGAATCGGTAAAATACGAAAGCAGCAAAGGCCAGTGGAGTATATTCCCGGGACTGTGCAAGGGCTGCGGGCTGTGCATGGAAAAATGTCCGGTTAAATGCATCGGCTGGTCCGAAGGGCTGGGCGTTTATGGTACGCCGCGCGTCGAAGCCAATATGGAAAAATGCATTGTCTGCGGTATCTGCCAAATGATTTGCCCCGATTGCGCCATTCGGGTTGAGAAAAAGAAATAGTAGACGGTAACAGGGCGATAGTGTATTATAAAAAAAGACTCTTACGCAGGTGATCACATGACCAAAACTACCATGTTTGCCTTAGTCGAGGCTGATTTATTGGCTGTTGAGCAGGCGCTGTCAGAAATAATACACTCGCCCGTTGACCAACTTACTCAGGTGGGAAGGCACTTATTGCAGGCGGGCGGCAAACGGTTGCGGCCCGCCTTGTATCTTTTGTGCGCCAAAAGCCGTCAGGTCGAGACAGCATCACTGCTGCCAATTGCGGTGGCTATCGAAATGATCCATATGGCTACTTTGGTTCACGATGACGTTATCGACAATGCCGCGACCCGCCGGGGATTGCCTACGGCCAACTCCCGCTGGGGCAACCATGTATCCGTCCTGTCGGGCGACTTTTTATTTGCCAAGGCTTTTTCGACGGTGGCCAAACATGCCACTCCCGCCATGCTGCGCATCCTCACCGATGTAGTATGTTCCATGTGCGAGGGGGAAATTTTGCAAATTCGGGATACGTTTAGCGCCGAGCAGTCGGAAGAGGATTACTTGGTGCGGATAGCCAAGAAAACCGCCGATTTTATCGCGGCTAGTTGCGAATTGGGCGGCCTGTCGGCAGGCCTTGCGCCGGACGAGGTGGCGGCTCTGCGCCGGTACGGGCATGCGGTGGGTATGGCCTTTCAGATTACCGACGATATTCTGGATATCACTGCTTCTTCAGCCCAACTAGGCAAGCCGGCGGGCAATGACCTGCGGCAGGGCATTATCACCCTGCCGGTGTTATACGCTTTGCAGCACAGCCCCCGCCGGGAAGAATTGCGCCGACTGGTTATCAGCCGCGACATGGATGAACCTGGTCTTAAGCAAGGACTGGCGATTGTGCAGGACAGTGGCGGCATCGAGTATGCTTACGAGTATGTCAGCCGTTATCTGCAAGAAGCTCGTTTAGCCTTACCGGCCGGTCTCGATGGCGCCATTCGCCAAACGCTTATCGCTATCGCCGATTTTGTCGGATTGCGTAAGTATTGATAGGAGGCAGGGCGATATGTTTAAGCCGGTTAAGACGCGGAAAGTGTATGAAGAAATTGTCGAGCAGATCAAGCAGTTAATTGTCGAGGGCAAACTGCAGCCAGGCGATAAGCTGCTTTCTGAGCGCGAACTCAGCGAGCGGCTGAATGTCAGCCGGGCGTCGGTGCGTGAAGCCTTTAGCGCCCTGGAAATGATGGGGATTATCACCATCCGCCCAGGCGAGGGCAGTTTTGTTCGGCAGGTTTCCTACGAGGGGATGCTGGAGCCGCTATCCTTTCTTTTGCAGGTCGATGCGGCTGACGTTCTGCAACTGTTGGAAGTACGCAAAATCCTGGAGGTGGAAACGGCGGCGCTCGCTGCCTTGCGGGCCACGCCGCAGGACCTGGAGGACATTTACCGGGCGATGAACAGCATGGTTGAGCAGGTAAACGCCGGCGATATTGGCGACTTGGGCGACGCTGCTTTTCATTGCAGCCTGGCGCGGGCGACGAACAACATGGTACTGATCAAAGTCATGAATACCATTACTGACTTGATGAACAATACGTTTCGCTCTTCCCGCCAGCGGCTTTTTTTGGTGGAACATATGCCGGAGGCCCTTCATCGGTCGCACTGCGCCATTTATGAAGCTGTCGCCGCGAAGGATGCGCAACTGGCGCGGGCGCGAATGCGCGACCATTTGGCGATGGTGGAACAGGCTATGCTCAAATTGAAAAACGGCAAGGTTAATATTGTTATTAAAAACTTTGAACATAATGATAAAATTGCGGCGGATAGCAAGAACAAAAAGGATTTTAAGCAGTCGTCGTAGAATTAAGTTCATAACGTTTATGAACTAAATGAACTTTAACGGCGACTTCTTTTTTTTGCAAAACAATTTCACGAATATTCCTAAAAGTTAGGTTTTTCACGTGTTATAACTGCAAAGAGCAGGCATATAAGTATTTTATATGGCGTTAAGTGTTAGCCGATGACTATCTCAGTATTCTTAAAATTGGTACAATAGTGTTGGCGTAATGCTGAGGTAGTTAAGAAAACCATGGGGCGCAAGGAGGTGACAAGAGCACAAAAAATTTCCCCAATAATAGAAATTAAAAAGCAAGGGAGTGTATTTAATGACGTGGACGCAAGTGTATAATCCCCTTGGCAACATTGGACTTTCGGCATTGGTTGCCGCTATTCCGCTCTTCATTCTTTTATATATGCTCGGCGTCAGACGGTCAAAAGGTCATCATGCCGCGATTGTTGGCGTGACTTCGGCGGTGCTGCTGGCCATTTTGGTCTGGGGCATGCCTGCCGGGCTCGCCATCAGCGCTACCTTAAACGGCGCCATGTTCGGTATTTTCCCTATTGTGTGGATTGTTGTTACTGCCATCTGGGTTTATAATATGACGGTTGAATCCGGTGAGTTTGAAATTATTAAAAATTCATTAGCCTCTATTACCGATGACCGCCGCCTCCAAGCGCTGTTCATCGCCTTCGCCTTCGGTTCCTTCATTGAAGGTACGGCCGGTTTCGGCACGCCGGTGGCGATTACGGCCGCCATGCTGGTGGGTCTGGGCTTCAACCCCATCTATGCTGCCGGTATCTGTCTCATTGCTAACACCGCACCGGTAGCCTTCGGCGCTATCGGTATACCAATTGTCGTCGCCGCCAACGTTACCCAGCTTGATATGATGCATATCAGCCAGATCGTTGGCCGCCAGTTGCCGTTCCTGTCTATCATTGTGCCGCTATGGCTGGTCGTGACCATGTGCGGGTGGAAGCGGGCTATGGAAGTGCTGCCGGCTGTGCTGGTCGCCGGCATCTGCTTCGCCGGCACGCAGTTCATTACTTCCAACTATGTTAATCCCTATCTGCCGGATATTACCTCGGCCGTTGTCACCATTGTCGGTCTGCTCGTTTTCCTGAAAGTATGGAAGCCGGCGAACGTCTGGCATTTCCCCAACGAAAAACCTGCCGCGACGGGTGGGGTGAAGCTCCAGTACACGACCGGTGAAGTGCTCCGCGCCTGGGCGCCATACATCATCCTGGCGGTGCTGGTCTTCCTGTGGGCTGACGACAAATATCTGAAACTCAAGCTGAGTCTGCTGAACATCGACAAAGCGATGCCCTGGTTTACGATTAGCTGGCCGGGTCTTGACGGCCTGGTTATGAAAGCGGCGCCGGTTGTCGCCAAACCGTCTCCCTACCCGGCTAAATATGTTGTCAATATTTTCTCTGCCGCCGGTACGGCCATTTTCCTCTCCGGCCTGCTGTCGTTATTCATCATTCCCAACTACGGTTTTGGTCGGGCGATGGCTTGCTTCGGCCGGACGATTAAGCAGCTCATCTATCCTATCTTTACTATTGCCATGATCCTTGGCCTGGCATATATCATGAACTACTCCGGCATGAGCTCGACGCTAGGCTTGGCTTTCACCGCCACCGGCGCCCTGTTCCCCTTCTTTTCACCGATTTTGGGCTGGCTCGGCGTGTTCCTGACCGGTTCGGACACCTCGTCCAACGCGCTCTTTGGCTCGATGCAGAAGACGGCGGCCCAGCAGATTGGCGTCGATCCCAATCTGACGGTAGCGGCCAACTCGTCGGGGGGCGTTTGCGGCAAGATGATTTCACCGCAAAGCATCTCGGTCGCGACGGCGGCAACCGGCCTGGTAGGCGAAGAAGGCACCATCTTCCGCTTCACGCTGTGGCACAGTATTGCGATGATTCTCTTCATGGCCGTGTTGACTTACCTGCAGGCATACGCTTTGCGCTGGATGTTGCCTTAGTAGAATAGTGTTATCGCGGCGGGTTTTATGCCCGCCCGTTTTTCTCAGAGGGGGAAGGAAGGCAATGGAACAATGGGTTATTAAAGCTTTGGCCGAAATTGTTGGCTGGGAAAATGTGCTGACCTCGCCGGAGGAATTAATTTGCTACGGCTATGATGCCACGCCCGGCTTTGCCCGTGTGCCGGAGGTTATCGTCCGGCCGGCAGACAAAAATGAAGTGTCCCGCATCCTAACCCTGGCCAATCGCGAAAAAATTCCTGTCTATACGCGCGGTTCGGGAACCAACCTCAGCGCCGGCGTTGTCCCGATGGATGGAGGAATTGTCTTATCCACCGTGCGGATGAATTCCATCCTGGAGATTGATCCGGAAAATTTCATCGCCGTTGTTGAGCCGGGAGTCATTGTGGCCGAGCTCAATGCGGCGGTGGAAAAGTATGGTCTTATTTATCCGCCCGATCCCGGCACAGTCACCACTGCTTCGATGGGCGGCACGGTTGCGGAAAACTCGGGCGGCCTGCGCGGCCTTAAATACGGCGTGACCAAGCATTACGTACTGGGCTTGGAAGTTGTACTGGCCGATGGCCAAATTGTTGAGTTTGGCGGGCGCACGCCGCGGGCGCCCGGCTACGATATGGCTATGCTGTTTACCGGTTCAGAAGGCACCCTCGGCGTCATCACCAAGATTATTGTCCGGCTGGTGCCGGCACCAACCCATCGCAAGAGCATGATTGCCGTATTTCACGACCTTAACGGCGCTGGTAAATCAATCGCCGATATTATTGGCAACAAAATTATCCCGGCAACCCTGGAAATTATGGACAACTATACCATTCGCACGGTGGAAAGTTTTGTCAAACTGGGACTGCCGGTCGAAGCCGAGGCGATTATTTTGGCTGAGGTTGACGGTGACGAGGCCACCGTCGAACAGGACGCCGTCAAGATGGAGAAAATTCTGCGCGAAAATGGCGGTCAGGTACGAGTGGCTACTAGCGCTCAGGAACGGGACCAGATCTGGGCGGCCCGCCGGGCGGCATTGCCGTCGCTGGCCAAGCTGCGACCGTCCACCTTCTGCGAAGATGCCACCGTGCCGCGCAGCAAGGTGCCTGACATGGTGCGCCGCATAACGGAAATCGCCCAAAAATACGACGTGCAAATCGGTACTTTCGGCCATGCCGGTGACGGCAATCTTCATCCGACGCTTGTATCCGACCTACGCAACAATAGCGAAATGGAACGGGTCTACAAGGCTATGGACGAGATTTTCCTGACCGCACTCGAGCTGGGTGGTACGTTATCCGGCGAGCACGGCATTGGCCTGGGCAAACTGAAATATATGCCCGACCAATTTGGCGAGGTAGGTATGGATGTTATGCGAGTCATTAAAAAGGCCTTGGACCCCAATGGTATCCTTAATCCCGGCAAACTGGTTGGTCAACTGCAGTAGTGTGAAAAGAGTGGTGGCTGCGGCCGCCACTCCAGTTTCTTGTCAATGTTGGCATCCCTCCTGGTAGGGGGGTGGAGGTCGTTGTATTTTTCCAGGGCGGGCGGTATAATAGTAGTGGGCAAAAACTCGTAAACAAAATTTAAAGAACAGGAAGTGACACCATGTTTAATCTTGGCATTCCGGAACTTATTCTAATTTTAGTTATCGCCTTGGTGGTCTTTGGTCCGGGCAAGCTGCCGGAAGTCGGCCGGGCTTTGGGCAAGGGCATTCAGGAATTCCGGCGGGCGACGGCAGGTGAGCCGACTAAGGAAGAACTAAAGGCCGAAGCTAAAGCAGAAGAGAAGAAGTAAGGAGTGGCGAAATGGCGGAGACCAAACCGGGGCTTCAGGACGAGCAAGCGGGCGCTCTGCCGCAAACCGAAGCCCAGGCTGCCGATACTGACGGTGGCGCGGAAATGTCGCTTATTGATCATCTGGAGGAACTGCGCCGCCGGTTGATTATATCGCTGGCGGCCGTGGCTGCGGGCAGTATTGTTTGTTATTTTTATGCTCAGGAGCTTGTGCATTACATAACCGCTCCCGCCGGCAAACTATACTATATGAATCCGGCTGAAGCGTTTTTCACCTATCTTAAGGTGTCCTTTTTTGCCGGATTTTTGCTGGCCCTGCCAGTCGTTTTATATCAGATGTGGGCTTTTGTCGTGCCGGCTCTGACCAAACGGGAGCGGCAAGCATCGCTGATTTTGGTGCCAGCGTCGCTGGCGCTGTTCTTTCTGGGGCTGGCCTTTTCGTATTTTCTCGTGCTGCCGGCCGGCGTTAAGTTTTTCATCGGTTTTGCTACCGAAGACTTGCAGCCGATGTTCTCGATCGGCCAATACCTTTCGTTTGTCATTTCGTTTTTGCTGCCTTTTGGCGTGATTTTTGAACTGCCTTTGCTCATATTTATCATGGCGAAATTTGGGCTTATCAGTTCGGCCTATCTGGTGGCCAAGCGGAAAATTATGCTGGTTATGGCTTTTGTCGTGGGCGCTGTAATTTCGCCGACGCCCGACGTTTTTTCGCAGACCATGGTGGCCATTCCCTTACTCCTTCTGTATGAAATCAGTATTTTGGTTGTGAAGTATATTCTGCGCAAGTAAGATAAACTATGGATAGAAGTTTCCGAAAGGAGCATAGTTTTGGCCTTTAACGACTTACGGGAATTTATCGCGGCGCTGGAGCGGCGCGGCTGGCTGAAGCGCATAACGGCGCCGGTAGACTGTGAGCTGGAAATTACGGAAATTACCGACCGGGTGTGCAAACGTCAGGGCGACAAGAACGTGGCCCTGCTGTTTGAAAATGTTAAGGGTTATGATATTCCGGTGCTGATGAATGCTTTCGGCAGTATGGAGCGCATGGCTTTGGCTCTGGGGGTTGACAAGGTCGACGACATCGCCGACGAAATCCGCCGGCTGATTAAATTGCCGCAAGCGTCACTGCAGGGCGCTTTCGATGTGCTTAAACTGCTGCCAGCCCTGAAACCGGCGTTTAATTTTCCAAAAATCGTAAAAACCGGCCCGTGCAAAGAGGTCATTATCCGGGATAATCCTTCCTTGGACAAGTTTCCCATCCTTAAGTGTTGGCCCGGAGACGCTGGCCGGTTTATCACCCTGCCGCTCGTATTCACCAAGAACCCCACGACCGGCAAGCGCAATGTCGGGATGTACCGCATGCAGGTCTATGACGGGCAAACGACTGGGATGCACTGGCATATCCACAAAGGTGGGGCGGAAAACTACCGGGCTCATAAGGAAGCGGGCAAAAACCGGGTTGAGGTGGCAGTGGCAATCGGCGGTGATCCGGTGGTAACCTATGCAGCAACGGCGCCGCTGCCGCCCGGCATGGATGAAATGGTGTTCGCCGGCTTCCTGCGCAAAAAGCCGGTCGAAATGGTGAAATGCGAGACCGTTGACCTGGAAGTGCCGGCAACGAGTGAAATTGTCCTGGAAGGCTATGTCGATCTGAACGAATTGCGCCGGGAAGGTCCTTTTGGCGACCATACCGGTTATTATTCACTGGCCGACCTTTATCCCGTCTTTCATATCACCTGTATTACCCACCGCCGTGATCCCATCTATCCGGCGACCATCGTTGGCAAGCCGCCGATGGAGGATTGCTACCTGGCCAAGACGACAGAACGGATTTTCCTGCCGCTCTTGCAGCTGCAGCTGCCGGAAATCGTGGACATCAACCTGCCGCTGGAAGGGGTATTTCACAACTGTGCCGTCGTATCGATCCGCAAAAGCTACCCCCAACATGCCAAAAAAGTAATGCATGCCCTGTGGGGCATGGGGCAGATGATGTTTACCAAAATGATCATCGTGGTCGATGCCCATGTCAATGTCCAGGACATGAACGAAGTGTGGTGGCGTGTTTTTAACAACATTGACGCCCGCCGCGACATCGTCATGGTTGACGGTCCGCTTGACGCCCTTGACCACGCTTCGCCGATGCCGCACTGGGGAACCAAGGTGGGCATCGACGCTACCAAAACCTGGCCGGAGGAAGGTCACCCGCGCGAGTGGCCTGATGAGATTGCCATGTCTGACGACATTCGCCGCCAGGTAGACGCCAGATGGGCCGAACTTGGGCTGGATTAGGGCGAAACTTGACAGGTTTGGCCATTTATTGCTATGATAATGCTAACATTGGCAAGCGGCGATGACGGGAAGGAGTAGCCCCATGCCCCGCCAGAGAGAGCGCTCCCTGGGCTGCAAGGGCGCTTCGGATTAGCATGTGGCCAAGTCGTCCCCGAGCCGGCAGGCTGAAGGGTGAGTAGGTCTGCCCGCACGGCCGGGGCGTTATTCCGGCAAGAGTGTCCGCTCAAGTAAGCGGGAATAAAGGTGGTACCGCGGAAGTAGGCCTTTCGTCCTTTAGGAGGATGAAGGCTTTTTATTTTTGGGCGAAAAAAGACAGGAGGTTTACGCATGGAGGAAAAAACCATCCCGACCGTCTATGATCCGGCGACGGTGGAAAGCAAATGGTACAAATATTGGGAAGACGAGGGTCTGTTCCACGTCGAAGTGGAACCGGACAAAGAGCCGTTTAGTATCGTTATTCCGCCGCCCAACGTTACCGGGCAGCTTCACATGGGCCACGCCCTTGACAATACGCTCCAGGATATCCTTATTCGCTTTAAGCGCATGCAGGGTTACAACACGCTATGGATGCCCGGTACCGACCATGCCGGCATCGCTACCCAGATCAAGGTCGAAGAGATGTTGGCCAAGGAAGGGCTAACCCGCTACGACCTTGGCCGGGAAAAGTTTATTGACCGCGTCTGGGAATGGAAACGGCAGTATGGCAGCCGCATCATCAAGCAGCTCAAGAGCCTTGGCGCATCTTGCGACTGGGTGCGTGAGCGGTTTACCATGGATGAAGGTTGTTCGCGGGCAGTGCGGGAAGTTTTTGTTTCCCTTTATGAAAAAGGTCTTATCTACCAGGGTAACCGCATTACCAACTGGTGCCCCCGGTGTAAAACGGCGCTTAGCGACATCGAGGTGGAACATGAAGAAAAGAGCGGTCACCTCTACCATGTACGGTATCCGGTGGAGGGAATGGACGGCGAATATGTTACTGTTGCCACCACTCGGCCGGAGACCATCCTGGGCGATACTGCGGTAGCCGTACATCCCGACGATGCCCGGTACCGCCATTTGGTCGGCAAACAGCTGATTTTGCCGCTGGTAGGGCGGCGGCTGCCAATCGTGGCCGACGAGTATGTCGACCCATCGTTTGGCACCGGTGCGGTGAAAGTGACGCCGGCTCACGACCCGAACGACTTTGAAATAGGTCTAAGGCATCAGCTGCCGGAAATTATTGTCATCAATCCGGATGGTACCATGGCGGAAAATACCGGTAAATACGCCGGGATGGATCGCTACGAATGCCGGCAGGTTCTTGTCCGGGATTTAAAAGAGCAGGGCTATCTTGTCCGTATTGACGAACATGTTCATTCCGTCGGCCACTGCCAGCGCTGCAGCACCGTCGTCGAGCCCCTGATATCCAAACAGTGGTTTGTCCGGATGAAGCCGCTGGCTGAACCGGCGATTGAAGCGGTTGCCTCCGGTAAAATCAAGTTTGTTCCCGAGCGGTTTACCAAGATTTATATTAATTGGCTGGAGAATATCCGCGACTGGTGCATTTCCCGCCAAATCTGGTGGGGCCATCGCATTCCCGCCTGGTACTGTGAATGTGGCGAGACCATTGTATCTCGTGAGGATGTCAGCTGCTGCCCGAAATGCGGCGGTAAGGTCGAGCAGGACCCGGACGTGCTGGATACCTGGTTCAGTTCGGCCCTCTGGCCCTTTTCGACCATGGGCTGGCCGGAAAAGACGGCCGAACTTGCTCATTTCTATCCGACAAGCGTGCTGGTAACCGGTTATGATATTATCTTTTTCTGGGTCGCGCGTATGGTTTTCATGGCCATGGAATTTCAACGGGAAATTCCTTTCCGGTATGTCTTTATTCACGGCTTGGTGCGCGACGCTCAGGGTCGGAAAATGAGCAAGTCTTTGGGTAATGGCATTGATCCGCTGGAAGTAATCGAAAAGTACGGCGCCGACACGCTTCGCTTTACCCTGGTGACCGGCAACACACCGGGCAATGATATGCGGTTTTATTGGGAACGCGTCGAATCAAGCCGCAACTTTGCCAATAAAATTTGGAACGCTTCGCGGTTTGTGCTCATGAACCTCGACGGCTTTGATGCCGCCGCCCAGCCCGATCCTGCCCGGTTTGCCCTGGCCGACCGCTGGATCTTAAGCCGCTACGCGCAAACCGTTGCCGATGTGACGGCCAACCTGGAGAAGTTTGAACTGGGCGAGGCGGCCCGGCTGCTGTATGAATTCATTTGGAACGAATACTGTGACTGGTACATCGAACTAACCAAGGGGCGGCTGTACCGCAAAGAAAATGCCCAAGATCGGGAGACGGCGCAGTATGTCCTGTGGTATGTCCTGCGCGGTACCCTGGAGCTGCTGCATCCATTCATGCCCTTCATCACCGAAGCTATCTGGCAGGCGCTGCCCCATGACGGCAAAAGCATTGTCGTCGCTCCTTGGCCGAAGGAGCAGCCTGAGCTAATCGATGTTGAGGCAGAGCGGCACATGACGGCCATCATGGACACCATTAAAGCCGTGCGCAATATGCGGGCCGAAGTCAACGTGCCGCCGGGCAAAAAGAGCGAGGTCATTCTCCATGTTGGCGCAGATGAGCTGGCGGAAGTGTTCCGGAAAAACATCGCCTATTTGCAGGCGCTGGCTGCCGCCGAGCCTGTTGCCATTTGCGGCACCGACGCTGCCAAACCCGAAAACGCCATGGCGGCTGTGGTTAGCGGGGTGGAAGTATATCTTCCCCTCAAGGGACTGATTGATGTGGAAAAAGAAACAGCCCGCCTAAGCAAAGAACTGGCGGGGATAGAAAAAGAAATTGCCCGCATCGCCGGTAAACTGGCCAACCCCGGCTTTCTGGCCAAAGCTCCTGCCGATGTGGTGGAGAAAGAGCGGGCCCGGGAACGGGAGTACCAGGAAAAACGGGCGGCCATTCTTGAACGGCTCGCCTATCTGGCTAAACTGGCCTAAGGAAGACAGCCTATGACCTACCAACAAGCTCTGGAATATTTGGCAACGCTGAATAAATTCGGTATTAATCTCGGGCTGGCCCGGATAAAGCGGCTGCTTGACCTGATGGGCCATCCTGAGCGCCGCTACCGTACGGTGCATGTTACCGGCACCAACGGCAAAGGCTCGACTACGGCGATGCTGGCCGCAATCTTGCAGGCGAGCGGGATAAAAACCGGGATGTATACCTCTCCCCATCTGGTCGACTATACGGAGCGGATGGTGGTGGACGGCCGCCCGGCCGCTCCTGCCGCCTTCGCAGCCGCGATTGATTATACCCGCCGGTTTATTGAACAGATGACGGCAGAGGGGTGGGAGCATCCTACCGAGTTTGAAGTCCTGACGGCGGCGGCCTTTCATTATTTTGCCGAGGCGAAAGTGGAGTACGCGGTCATTGAGGTCGGTCTTGGCGGACTCTTGGACTCGACCAATGTCATTAGCCCCGAAGCAGCGGTTATTACTAATGTCGCCTTAGAACATACCGACCGCTGCGGCGCCACGGTCAGGGAAATTGCCCGGCACAAGGCCGGCATTATCAAGGCGGGTGTGCCGGTGATCACTGCCGCCGAAGGCGAGGCCCTGGCCGTAATCCGCGAGGCGGCTGCGGCCTGTGGCAGTATGCTGTATGTGCGGGGACGGGACTTTGTCGGCGAGTATCTGGGACGGTACGACTATGGCCAAAGGGTTGCCGTGCATACCGCGCAAACTGGCAGACTTGGGCCTTTTTCCCTTACCTTGCTGGGACGGCACCAGGTGGAAAATTGTGCTATCGCCGTCATGACGGCCCTGGTTCTTGCAGAACGGGGTGCGCCCATTACGCCGGACGCGCTTGCCGCCGGATTGGCCGCGGCGCGCTGGCCAGGGCGGTTTGAAGTTTTTCCCGGGGAGCCTGTCATTGTGGTGGACGGCGCCCATAATCCTCACGGCGCCCGGGCGCTAAGGGTTGCGCTTGACGAGGTTTTTGGCGGACGGCCCATCACTTTTCTGCTAGGGATACTGCGTGATAAAGACATTACCGGTATAGTGCGCGCCCTGGTACGGCCACAAGACATGGTAGTGGCCGCGGCGCCGTTGTCCGAACGGGCCGCGGCCCCGGGCGAGATTGCCCGGGAAATAGGCGGCTCCGTGGAAGAAGCGCCAAGTATTGCGGCAGGGCTGGCGCAGGCCCGCCGGTTGGCCGGTGCCGATGGCGTGGTTTGTGCGGCCGGCTCGCTTTATCTCATCGGCGCGGTGCGGCAGATACTTCTGACCATAGACAAATAAAGCGCCTTTGGATATAATAAAGCTGGTGAAAAATTGTGCATATATCCTACCGGACAACTCAGACTCAGTATATATTGGACTACCTCATCGAACACTGCATTATTGCGGTGGCCTTTTTTTTGCCGTTGTCCCTGACGGCTTCGTCGGTATTTCTCGGCGGCGGAGCGCTGTTATGGGCTGGCAAAATGGCGCTGGCGCGGCGTCTGGCGCTCAGGCCCACTCCACTGGACGGACCAATTGCCCTCTTGGTGGCGCTGTCGGCCGCGTCCGTCCTCGTCTCGCCGGACCGCTCGTTTAGTTTTTATAATTATTATCACTTGATGGGGCGGTATATCATCATCTATTATCTGGTCGTCAACAATGTCCACTCCCTGGAGCAGTTGAAACGCATTGTATGGGCGGTGCTGGTCTCGGCCGCCGTTGTTACGGCCTATGGCTTTTATCAATACATATACGGGATAGATATTTCCGCCTTTGAATGGGTGGATGGCGAGCAGTTTCCCGACTTAAAAGTGCGCGTCTTTTCCACGCTGCAAAATCCTAATCTCCTGGCCGGCTTTTTGGTCATGATCATGGCGCTGGCGGCGGGTCTGGCGCTGCGCGGCGCTCATTCCGTTCCGCGGCGGCTGGCATTTGCTATTTTCATTGGCCTTTTGGGCGTTTGCCTGGTGCTTACTTATTCCCGCGGCGCATGGCTTAGCGTGTTGGCGGTGATTGGCGTCTACGGCATGCTGCATAACCGGCGTATTTTCTGGCTATTGCTCTTAATTCCGGCTGCCGTGCTGCCGGCGCACGACGCGGTCCTGGAACGGCTGCTTTCGATTATTAATCCGACCGATACGTCATCCACCCTGCGTATCGCCCTCTGGGAAAGCACCGTGGCTATGATTATGGACCGGCCGCTGTTAGGAATCGGCTGGGGGGCATATTGGCTGGTATATCCGGAATATGACTTTTTTGTCCAGGATGCGGGAACGAAAATTTTTCATGCCCATAATCTTTATCTGCAGATAGCCGCGGAAATCGGCATTCCCGGTTTTGTAGCCTTTCTTACTGTAATGGCCGGGCACGCGCGGCTGGCGGTCCGCTTGATCGGCAATGCCGGCGACCAATGGGCCTCCGCCCTCATGCTGGGAGTAGTGGCCGCGTTAGTAGGACTGGCTGTCAACGGCTTGACCGACCACATTTTGTTTAACATCCAGCTGTCAATGCTGTTTTGGCTGCTTAACGCCATGGTGGTAGTGGTGTGGCACAACGCTTATATGCGGGCTTAAGTGCAATTTCGTTCACATTTTGTGTGCAATTTCCTGCAGATTTGTCTCAAGCCCAGCAGGGATTTTTCATGTTGGCTGCGAATATTATTATATCGAATATTAATATCGAGGACACCACAGGGCCTAGCGCCCTTAATTTTTTCTGCACAATTGTGTGAAATTTCGAACATAGTTTGAAACGGCGGTAGGAGGCTGTAAAGATGAAATTGGCCCAAGTCCGGGAAATACTGCAGGCCGAGGTGATTTGTGGCGAAAACTCGCTGGAAACGGAAGCGATCTGCGCTTGCGGCGCTGACCTGATGAGCGACGTATTGGCCTTTACCAAAGAAAAAACGCTGCTGTTAACCGGTTTGACCAATATTCAGGTTATCCGGACGGCTGAGGTGAGCGATTTGGTTGGCATCGTGTTTGTCCGCGGCAAGCGGCCGGGCGATGACGTGGTCCGGCTAGCCCAAGCGAAAGGGATTCCGCTCCTTGTCTGCAGCCTTCCCATGTATGAGGCTTGCGGGCTATTATACATTAGCGGCCTGGCTGGCTGCTCCCAGCGGTGATGGGCCGTGAATGCCGATGGGGCCATTGTTTTGGAGTTTCCGCTGACCGGGGGGAATTTTGAAGGCGCCGGGGAAGCTTCCAGCAAAGTCAAACGCGTACTCCAGCAGTTGGGCATCCGGCCTGATATCGTGCGCCGGATCGCTATCGGTGCCTATGAAGCGGAAATGAATGTTATTATTCATGCGTGGCGTGGCGTGCTGCGCGCTTGTATTTACGCAGGTCGTACTGAACTGACTATCGAAGACGAAGGACCGGGGATTGCTGATATCGAGCAGGCCATGCAGGAGGGGTTTTCGACCGCGCCGGATCACATCCGTGAACTAGGGTTTGGTGCGGGCATGGGACTGCCAAATATGTATAAATGCTCCGATGAATTTACGATCCAGTCGGAAGTTAATGTAGGAACGAAAATCCGAATGGTAATCCGCCATTCATGACTGTGTGGTGGGGAAAATGGCAGAGTATTTTCACTCGGTACGGCTTATTGCCAATCGCTGCCAGGGCTGTGTCAACTGCATCAAGCGTTGTCCCACGGAAGCTATTCGCATCCGGGGCGGCAAGGCGCAGATTACCGAGGCGCGCTGCATCGACTGCGGCGAATGCATCCGGCGCTGCCCCAACCATGCCAAAACGGCCGTGACTGATTGCCTCGCTGATTTGAAAAAATACAAATACAATGTTGCCCTGCCGGCGCCGTCGCTTTACGCCCAGTTCGGGCTGGAGGTCCCTATCGAGGCCATTTTATGCGGGCTAATAAATATGGGTTTTGACGAGGTCTTTGAGGTGGCGCAGGGTGCGGAAATAGTTTCCTTGGCTGTCCGGCGCTATCTGCAGCGTCGCGACATTAAGCGGCCGGCCATTTCTTCCGCTTGCCCGGCGGTCGTGCGGCTCATTCAGGTGAAATATCCCGAACTCATTGATCACCTCGTCCCTATCGACGCGCCGGTAGAAGTAGCCGCCCGGGTGGTGCGGACGCAGCGCGGCCCCGAATTAGGGCTGGCGCCGGAAGAAATCGGCACCTGGTTTATTACGCCTTGCCCGGCCAAGATGACAGCCGTCCGGCAGCCGCTGGGGACGGAAAAATCGAATATTAGTGGCGCACTGGCCATTGCGCAGGTTTACAGCTTTCTCCTTAAAACGCTGCCGACCAATCCTGCCGCGGATAAGTGCGGTCGCCGCGCATCCTGGCTTGGCATTGGCTGGGCCGTAGCTGGCGGCGAAACGGTGGCGGCCAGAGTGGACAATGCGCTTGTTGTCCATGAAATTCACAATGTCAGCGACGTCCTGGATCAGGTAGCTCTTGGCAAACTTGCGGGGGTGGACTATATCGAAGGGCTGGCTTGCGCCGGCGGCTGCATTGGCGGGCCGCTCACCGTGGAAAACCGCTTTGTGGCTGAACACCGCATGAAACAGCGGCTCAAAATTATGCGGCAAGAGGATGGTAAAAACGGCAAGCAGCCTCGCCAGTCTTTTGATGAAGCTGAGCTGGGCGGCGCCGAACGGCGGGCGATTGAACCCCGGCCCATTCTGCGGCTTGATGAGGACATTTTTAAGGCTATGTACAAAGTGGAAGTCATGGAAACCATGCTGAAAAAGCTGCCCGGCCTTGACTGCGGTTCCTGCGGTTCGCCAAACTGCAAGGCTTTGGCCGAAGACATCGCCCAGGGCACGGCCAGTGAAACGGATTGCGTATTTAAACTGCGGGAACGGGTGCGCGATTTGGCGCGGGAAATGGTAGACCTGGCGGAAAAGCTGCCGCCATCACTGGATAAAGAAAATGAGGAGTAGAAGTATGACCGTTAAGGAATTGGTAAGCATTTTGGAAGCGGAGGTATTAGCCGGGGCAGATTGCCTGACCGGCGCCGTTACCGGTGGTTATGTGTCCGACTTGCTAAGCAATGTCATGGCCCAGGCGCCGGCCGGCGCGGTGTGGGTTACGATGCAGGCCCATCATAATGTCGTGGCCGTCGCCTCCCTGACCGGCCTGGCGGCCGTGGTCATTGCCGGCGGCGTCCGGCCTGATGCCGCGACGATAAAAAGAGCCGCGGCCGAGAGAGTTGTCCTTCTTGCCACTGCCCTTCCGGCATTTGAAGCGGTAGGCCGGCTGTATACTCAGGGTGTGCGGGGCTTGTGATGCGCCGGTATGTTGCTGACCTTCATGTTCATACCGTGTTATCACCTTGTGCCGCCGTGGAAATGACGCCGCGCAACATTATCCGCCACGCTGCTGATGCCGGCATTGATATTGTGGCCGTTACCGACCATAATGCCGGCGACAATGTGCCGGCCGCGTTGGCCGCGGCGGTGGGCACGGGCGTGACGGTGCTGCCCGGCATGGAAGTGGAAACGCGGGAAGAAGTTCATCTCGTTGTCCTATTCGACCGGCTGACGGCGTTTCGACAGTGGCAGCGTCTGGTTGAAGCCAATTTGCCGCCGCTTGTCAACGATGAAGCCCGGCTTGGCGCGCAGTTTGTCGTTGACGCCGAAGATAACCTGCTGGAAGTAAAACAACGGATGTTGTTGACTTCGCTGAAAATGGGGATAGCCGAAGTGGTAACGGCGGCTAACGCTCTTGGTGGACTGTGCATCGCCGCGCACATTGACCGCCCGGCTTATAGCATCTTGTCCCAGCTTGGATTTGTGCCGGACGATTTACCGCTTGCGGCCGTGGAAGTATCAAGCCGGGTAACCCTGCAAGAGGCGCGGACGCGGTTTCCCCAGGCGGGAAACCTGCCTTTTGTCACCGCTTCCGATGCCCATACCATCGATGATTTCCTTTGCGGCGCCAAAACGATTTTCCTAATCGCGCAACCTACTCTGGCAGAAATCCGACAGGCTTTATATGGGCAAAACCTGCGAAAGGTGGTGATGGTATAGCCGCGGGGCTATTTTACGTTAATATGTTAATAAATTCACAAAGGAGGCTCTCTTAATGACTGGCAACAAGGAACACAATTGCTGCTGCTCAGGCGGCCAATCTACGGCGCTGGCCCAACTTGACGAAATTCTGGCCAAGTACCAGGGAGTCAAGGGCGCTCTTATCCCGGTTTTACAGGAAGCGCAAAACGCCTATGGTTATTTGTCCAAAGAAGTAATTGAATACATCGCTGAGAAACTCGACATTCCTGTGAGCCAAATTTACGGCGTTGTCACCTTCTATGCCCAGTTCCACCTTAACCCGCGGGGCCGTAACATTATTCGCGTCTGCCAAGGTACGGCGTGCCATGTGCGCGGCGCCAAAGCCATTTTGAAAGCGCTTGAGGACAACCTCAAGATCACTGCCGGCGGCACGACGGCCGACCTCAAGTTTACGCTGGAAACGGTGGCCTGCATAGGCGCCTGTGGTCTTGCTCCGGTCATGATGATCAACGATGATACCCACGGTCGCCTGACGCCGGAAGTTATTCCGTCCATCCTGGCTAAATACGAGTAAAGATGCGTGAATTGTCCCTGCATATTCTCGATTTGGTACAAAACTCGATTGAGGCGGGGGCTGGCGTAGTCGAAGTAACAATTAACGAAGACAAGCAGCAGGATCTTTTGGTGCTGCGGGTAAGCGACAACGGGCGGGGTATGGACGAAATGACGTGCCGGCAGGCAACCGACCCGTTTGTAACCAGCAGAACAACCCGTCGGATCGGGTTGGGACTGCCGCTATTGGAAATGACGGCCCAGCGCACAGGCGGTTATCTAAAAATTGATTCACAGCCAGGCCGGGGAACGGTGGTAGAGGCGGTGTATGGCCGCAGTCATTGGGACCGGCCGCCCCTTGGCGATCTGGCTGGCGCGTTGCTTGCGATTATCGTCGCCAACCCGGATTTGGACTTTTCTTACCGTCATAAAGTGGGTGAACGCGAGTTTACCCTGGCGACGCGGGAACTTAAAGCCGCATTGGACGGAGTGCCGCTGAGCCACCCGGAAGTGCTTGTCTGGTTAAAGGAATATCTGCGGGAAGGGATAGTTAATTTATACGGAGGTGTGACAGATGAAAACCATTGAGGATCTGAAACGGTTGCGTGAACAGGTTCAGGCCCAGACCAAACTGAGACACGGGGCCGGTACGCAAATAATTGTCGGCATGGGGACGTGCGGTATCGCCGCCGGCGCGCGCGAAGTCATGGCCGCCATTCTTGACGAGATTGCCAAGCGCAAGCTTCAGGATGTAACCGTCCGCCAGACGGGCTGCATCGGCATGTGCGAAAAGGAAGTGCTGGTCGACGTAATCCGTCCCGGCGAACCCCGCATCACCTACGGCAAGGTCAAAGTGGCCGACGTGCCCAAGATCATTGCCGAGCATGTGGTCAACGGGCGCATTGTGGAAGAAATGGTTGTGGGCAAACTTGACGCATAACTAGGACCAGCAGTGAATGGGAGGGAAAAAAATGGAACACATTAGAGCGCATGTTCTTATTTGCGCCGGTACGGGCTGTGTTTCTTCCGGCTCGAAGAAAGTGGAAGCGGCTTTGCGCGCTGAGTTGGCCAGAACAGGCCTGGACAAAGAAGTGAAAGTTGTTGAAACAGGCTGTCATGGCTTCTGTGAAATGGGGCCGATTGTCATTGTCTATCCGGAAGGCGTTTTTTACTGCCGCGTGCAAGAGAGCGACGTACCGGAACTGGTGGAAAGCCATTTGTACAAAGGCCGGGTCGTCGAGCGGCTTTTGTATCGCGAGCCGGTTTCGCACGAAAAAATTCCCCATTACGATGAAATCGGTTTTTATAAAAAACAAATGCGGCTGGTGCTGGCTAACTGCGGTCACATCAATCCCGAGTCGATTGAAGAATATATTGCGGTCGGCGGCTATGACGCCTTAGCCAAAGCGTTGACGGAAATGACGCCCGAGCAAGTGGTGGCCGAAGTGAAAAAATCGGGACTCCGCGGCCGGGGCGGCGGCGGTTTCCCCACCGGGCTGAAGTGGGAGTTTACCCGGAATGCCAAAGGCGACAAGAAATATGTGGTCTGCAATGCCGACGAAGGCGACCCTGGCGCCTTCATGGACCGCAGCGTTCTCGAGGGCGATCCGCATCGTGTTATTGAGGGTATGGCCATTTGCGGCTACGCTATTGGCGCCGATGAGGGCTATGTCTATGTGCGCGCGGAATATCCGCTGGCGATAAAACGGCTCAAGTTGGCCATCAAGCAGGCCGAGGACATGGGCCTCTTAGGCGACAATATTCTCGGCACCGGTTTTAATTTCCACCTAAAAATCAAAGAAGGCGCCGGCGCGTTTGTCTGTGGCGAAGAAACGGCGCTTCTTGCCTCGATTGAAGGCAAGCGCGGCATGCCGCGTCCGCGGCCGCCCTTCCCGGCCATTTCCGGCCTATGGGGCAAGCCTACGAATATCAACAATGTCGAGACTTTTGCCAATGTGCCGCAAATCATTACCCGCGGCGCCGACTGGTATGCCAGCATCGGCACCGAGCGCAGCAAAGGGACCAAGGTCTTCGCGCTTACCGGCCGGATTAACAATACCGGTCTGGCGGAAGTTCCCATGGGCATTACCATGCGGGAAATCATCTATGACATCGGCGGTGGCATCCCTGGCGGCCGGAAGTTTAAGGCCGTCCAAATCGGCGGGCCGTCTGGCGGCTGTCTGCCGGAAGAACTGCTCGATCTGCCCATTGACTATGACTCGCTCACCCAGGCGGGCGCGATGATGGGCTCGGGTGGCCTCGTCGTCATGGATGAAACGACGTGCATGGTCGATGTCGCTAAATTCTTCCTCAACTTTACTCAGTCGGAATCGTGCGGCAAGTGCACTCCCTGCCGTGAGGGCACCAAGCGTATGCTGGAAATTCTGACCCGGATTACGGAGGGCAAAGGGCGTCCGGATGATATTGCCCTGCTGGAGGACCTGGCCAAAAACATTAAGGCTACGGCGCTGTGCGGACTGGGGCAGACGGCTCCTAACCCGGTGCTCAGCACGCTGCGCTATTTCCGCCATGAATATGAGGCCCATATTAATGACAAGCGCTGTCCGGCCGGAGTCTGCGCCAAGTTGTCCGGCTATCAGATCACTGAGCTGTGCAAAGGCTGCGGTCTGTGCAAGAAAGCATGTCCGGTTGAGGCGATCAGCGGCGAAATCAAAGGGCGGCACAGCATCAACCAAGCGAAATGCATCAAGTGCGGCGCCTGCATGGCCAAGTGCCCTTTTAAGGCCATTATCAAGGGCTAAGATAGGAGCGTGAAACAATGGAAATGGTTAATATAACAATCGACGGCCAAAAGGTACAAGTGCCAAAAAACGCGACCGTTCTGGAAGCGGCCCGGTCCTGCGGCGTTAAAATTCCCAGCCTGTGTTACCATCCTGAACTGAGACCGGAGGGCGCCTGCCGCGTCTGCATGGTCGAAGTGGAAGGAGCGCGCACCCTGGTCGCGTCCTGCGTTTATCCCGTAAGCGAAGGCATGGTGGTGCGGACGAATACCCCGGCGGTACGCCAAGCGCGTAAGCTGGTCGTGGAGCTACTGTTGGCGAACCATCCGCAAGACTGCCTTTCCTGCCAGCGGAACCTCAACTGCGAACTCCAGACCATTGCCGCCGACCTGGGTATTCGCAAAATCCGGTTTGACGGCGAAAAGAAAAGTTATCCTCTTGATGCTGATAACCCCTCCCTTGTGCGCGACCCGTCCAAGTGCATTTTGTGCGGCCGGTGCATCCGGGCGTGCAGCGAGCGCCAGGGCGTTCATGTCTACAGCTTTGTAAACCGCGGGTTTAATACCACCGTAGCGCCGGCGTTCAATCAAGGGCTCCATCAAGTTGCATGCACTTACTGCGGACAATGTGCCAGTGTCTGTCCGACGGGCGCCATTGTGGAAAAAGACGATACCGCCGCTGTTTGGCAGGCGCTCAGTGACCCGGCTAAACATGTCGTTGTCCAGACTGCACCGGCCGTGCGGGTCGCCTTGGGCGAGGCGCTGGGCATGGGCACCGGCAGCATTGTTACCGGCAAAATGGTGGCCGCTCTGCGCCGGCTCGGCTTTGACAAAGTTTTTGACACCGACTTCACGGCTGACCTGACCATCATGGAAGAAGGTTCGGAGTTTCTTGACCGGCTGGCCAAGGGCGGAAAGTTGCCGATGATTACTTCGTGCAGTCCCGGTTGGGTAAACTTTATTGAGTTAATGTACCCTGACCTCTTAGATCACCTTTCCACCGCCAAATCGCCGCAGCAGATGTTTGGCGCTCTCGCCAAAACGTACTATGCGGAGAGGGTAGGGATTGACCCCAAAGACATCGTATCGGTGTCCATCATGCCCTGCACCGCGAAAAAGGCCGAGGCCGTACGGCCGGAGATGCGCGCCAGCGGGTATCAGGATGTTGACTATGTTCTTACTACCCGGGAACTGGCTCGCATGATCCGTGAGGCGGGCATTGACTTTGCCGGTTTGCCGGAAGAAGAATATGATGCGCCCCTCGGTATTTCGACCGGCGCCGGTGTTATCTTCGGTGCAACCGGCGGCGTTATGGAGGCGGCGCTGCGGACCGTGGCCGAACTTGTTACCGGTAAAGAACTGGAGTGCATCGATTTCCACAACGTCCGCGGCCTTACCGGTATTAAGGAAGCCGAAGTACCGGTTGGCGACATGACTGTTAAGGTGGCGGTAGCCCATACCCTAGCTAATGCCCGGATGCTGCTCGACCAAATCCGGCGGGGTGAAGCCGACTATCATTTCATTGAAATTATGGCCTGTCCCGGCGGTTGTATCGGTGGCGGCGGCCAGCCTATCCCGACCTGTGCCGAGGTTCGCCAGCAGCGCATTAAGTCCATTTACGAGTGCGACAGCTGTTCGCAGTTTAGAAAATCCCATGAAAATCCGGCCATTAAAGAACTCTATGAGACATGGCTGGGAACACCGCTGGGCGAAAAATCGCACCGCCTGCTTCATACCCACTACCATCCGCAAAAGCGCGGCTAAAGGTTGACAAAGAAGGCGACCAGCTGGTCGCCTTCTTTGTCATAACCGTTATTTATTAGAAGTTCAGAAAATACAATAATCTATATCTGTGCTTTTTTGAACAAAGTAGCAGGATTTTCTTCTCCTAAGTCCGAATATGTAGTGGAACATTATTGGGGGGAGGACCGCTTTTTGAAAGGGCATATCGTCATCTCCAAAGCCACGATTGATCGCTTGCCGCTCTATTTTCGCACACTCCGCCAAGCGCAGGAGGAGGGAGTGGAAATCATCTCCTCGGAAGAACTTGGCCGGCGAATTGGCGTAACACCCGAACAAATCCGCAAGGATTTGGCTTCGTTCGGCGAGTTCGGGAAAAAAGGCGTGGGCTACTATGTGCGCGAGCTTATCCGTCACATCGGTGAAATCTTGGGACTCCACCGCAACTGGAATATTGCTATCGTCGGGGTAGGTCACCTCGGCTGGGCGCTGGCCAATTACCGCAACTTCGCTTCCCTCGGCTTTAATTTGGTCGCCATTTTTGACATAGATCCGGCGAAGGTCGGACAGAAAGTCAATGACGTTCAGGTATATCATCTGCAAGCGCTGGAGACGGTGGTTAAAGAAAAAGGCGTTCAGATCGGCGTTATCACCGTACCCGCTGAGCAGGCCCAGGACGTGGCCAACCGGCTTGTTGCCGCTGGGGTGCGGGGGATTTGGAATTTTGCGCCCATCAAAGTTAACGTGCCCCCGTCGGTCCGCATTGTCAGCGAGGATTTGTCAGTAGGGCTTAGCAGTTTGTCCTACTATTTGTCCCGACAACTTTGCGATAAGTAAAAAAAATGTTAAATTTTCTGCGGGTATTAGCAGGAATTTATCGAGGTATTATGGAATATTATGTATGGTTAATAGCTGAAGTTTCTTTCTGCAATGGCGAGTGCCTTTATACACTTGTACGGACAGGATGGCCAGGTTGCCAAACTGAAAGTACACGCAAAAACCAGGTTCTTACGACCTTTGGCCGAGGCTTAGGGAGGCCATAGGGCAAGTATGAACACCAAGGTTTGTTTTGCAATTTTGCAAAATAAACAATGGTGTTTTTTTGTGTCAAAACGCCGGCGTATATATTTTCTATTTTCTCGCTGATAATAAATGTAACATTGCAAAATAGGCAGCATGAAAACAGCGTAAGGAAAAAAGCGACACCGTGTGTTTTAGCAATGCTGCTAAAGGGTTTTCCCAGTAGCATGGAATTATAGATTATTTGTTGAGGAGGAGAGTGCATGATTGACATTCGTGACCGCGTCCGCAACAGTGCGCTGCATGCCAAGATTGTCAGCGCCGAGGAAGCGGCCGCCATTATCAAGCCGGGCATGAACATCGGCACCAGCGGTTTTACCCCCGCCGGTTATCCGAAAGCTGTGCCCCTGGCGCTGGCGGAAAGAATGAAAAAGGAAAAATTCCAGGTTAACCTGTGGACCGGCGCTTCGGTCGGCAAGGAATTGGATGGCGCCCTGGCTGAGGCCAATGGCATTGCCAAACGACTGCCTTATCAGACCAATGAAGCTATCCGGAAAATGATTAATAATGGCTCCATCCAATACACTGACTTGCATCTCAGCCATGTAGCCCAGATGGCGCGTTACGGTTTCTTGGGCGGCAAGGTTGATGTAGCCATTGTCGAGGCTTGCGCCATCACCGAAGAAGGCCATATTATTCCTACGACATCGCTGGGCAATTCGGCTTCCTTTGTGCAGGACGCCGACATTGTTATTGTTGAAGTAAACGTTACGCAACCTCTTGAACTGGAAGGCATGCATGACGTATACATTCCGAAAGATCCGCCCAACCGCGAACCTATTCCCATCATGAAAGCGGATGACCGGATCGGCACTCCCTATATTCCCTGCGGCGTCGATAAAATAACCTACATAGTTCCTTGCGACCTGCCGGATGCCGTTCGTCCGCTGGCGGCCATCGACGATGACGCCCGGGCCATGAGCGGCCATCTTATTGAGTTTTTGAATAACGAGATTAAGCACGGACGGCTGCCGAAAAATCTGCTGCCACTGCAGTCAGGCGTAGGCTCGGTTGCCAACGCCGTAATCTCCGGTCTTGTCGATTCGCCGTTTGAAAACCTTTCCGTGTATACCGAGGTCATTCAGGACGGCATGTTCGACCTTATTGACGCCGGCAAGCTTACGTTTGCTTCCGGTACGTCGCTGACGCCTTCACCGGAAGGTCTCAAGCGCTTCTACGCCAATATTGCCGAATACCGCAAAAAAATCCTGCTTCGCCCGCAGGAAATTTCCAATAACCCGGAAGTTGCCCGCCGGATCGGTGTTATTGCCATGAACACTGCTATCGAGTTCGACATCTTTGGGCATGTCAACTCCACCCATATCATGGGAACCAAGATGATGAACGGGATTGGCGGTTCCGGCGATTTCGCCCGCAACGGTTATCTGACCTTTTTCTTCACCAGTTCGGTGGCCAAAGGCGGCGCAATCTCTTCCATTGTGCCGATGTGCTCCCATATCGACCACACTGAACACGATGTTGACGTCTTCATTACCGAACGTGGTGTAGCCGATGTGCGGGGCTTAAGCCCGAAAGAGCGGGCCCGGGTCATCATCAATAACTGCGCTCACCCAGACTATCAACCCATGCTGCTTGATTACCTCGAAAGAGCGGAAAAAGCCACTGGCTTGGCCCATACTCCGCATTTGCTGGAGGAAGCTCTTTCTTGGCATATCCGGTTTATGCAAACCGGTACAATGAAAAAGTAACTGCAAAGGAGGACTTGTGAATGGCTAACGAATCTTTGAAAGCCAAACTGGAAGCGTATACTGCCAGAGTGCAAAAAGCGCTTGCCAAATTCCCCGAGCGTAAAAATCTGCCGGAACAACGCATTTACACTCCGCTCGACCTTGAGGGATTTGATTATGAAAGAGATCTCGGGTTCCCGGGCGAGTACCCCTTTACCCGCGGCGTCCAACCCACCATGTACCGCGGCCGTTTCTGGACCATGCGCCAGTATGCCGGCTTTGCGACTGCCGAAGAGTCCAACAAACGGTACAAATTCCTCCTCGAGAATGGACAAACCGGTTTGTCGGTAGCTTTCGACCTGCCGACCCAAATCGGTTATGACTCCGACCATCCGATGTCGGAAGGCGAAGTCGGTAAAGTAGGCGTGGCCATCGACTCGCTTGCTGATATGGAAATCCTCTTCGACGGCATTCCGCTCGACAAAGTTTCCACGTCCATGACCATCAACGCACCGGCTTCCGTACTGCTGGCCATGTATATCGCGGTTGCGGAAAAGCAGGGCGTAACGCCGGATAAACTCAACGGCACCATCCAAAACGACATTCTGAAAGAATACGCCGCCCGCGGCACCTATATTTTCCCGCCCAAGCCCTCGATGCGGCTGATCACCAACATCTTCGAATATTGCTCCAAGCATGTGCCCAACTGGAATACCATCTCCATTTCCGGTTATCATATTCGCGAAGCCGGTTCGACTGCCGCGCAGGAAATCGCCTTCACGCTGGCCGACGGCATTGCCTACGTCGATGCCGCAGTCAAAGCCGGCCTGAACGTCGACGACTTTGCCGGCCGTCTGTCCTTCTTCTTCAACGCCCACAACAACGTGCTGGAAGAAGTGGCCAAGTTCCGCGCCGCTCGCCGCATGTGGGCCAAAATCATGCGCGAGCGCTTCAAAGCGCAAAATCCGAAATCCTGGATGCTCCGCTTCCATACGCAAACTGCCGGTTCCATGCTCACCGCCCAGCAGCCTGACAACAATATCGTCCGCGTTGCCCTGCAAACGGTGGCGGCGGTACTCGGCGGCACCCAGTCGCTCCATACCAACTCCAAAGACGAAGCGCTGGCTCTGCCTACCGAAGACTCGGTACGCATCGCTCTGCGCACTCAGCAGATCGTTGCTTACGAAAGCGGCTTAGCCGACGTAATCGACCCGCTGGCCGGTTCTTACTATATCGAAGCAATGACCAACAAGCTTGAAAACGAAGCTTGGGAGTACATTAAGAAGATCGACGAACTGGGCGGCGCCGTGGTTGCCATCGAAAAAGGCTACATTCAGAAAGAGATTCAGGACAGCGCCTATAAATGGCAAATGGAAGTCGAAACCAAACAGCGCATTATCGTTGGCGTCAACCAGTTCCAAATCGAAGAAAAGCCGGTCGAAGGCCTGCTGCGCGTCGATGCTTCCGTTGGCGAACTGCAGAAGAAGAAGCTGGCTGACCTGCGGGCCAAACGCGACAACGCCGCAGTACAAGAAAAACTGGCTGCCCTGGAAAAAGCCTGCCAGGACGAAAATGTTAACCTTATGCCTTACATTCTCGATGCCGTTAAAGTTTACGCTACTCTCGGCGAAATCTGCGGCGTAATGCGCAAAGTATTCGGTGAATACGAAGCGCATGTCAACCTGTAAGCGAAGAGTTAGGAGGGACAACGATGGAAAAACGGATTAGAGTATTAGTAGCTAAGCCGGGTCTGGACGGTCATGACCGCGGCGCCAAAGTCGTAGCCCGCGCTCTCCGCGACGCCGGCTTTGAGGTGATCTATACAGGACTGCGGCAAACTCCGGAGCAGATTGCCGAAGCGGCTCTGCAGGAAGACGTCAATGTCGTGGCGATGAGCTTACTTTCCGGCGCGCATAACACACTGTTCCCGAAAGTGGTAAACCTGTTGAAAGAAAAGGGAATGAACGACGTTTTGGTAATCGGCGGCGGCGTTATTCCCGATGCCGACATTCCCGGCCTGAAAGCTGCCGGCGTCAAAGAAGTATTTACGCCTGGCACGCCCACTTCGGTCATTATCGACTTCATTAAACAAAATGTTAAGTAACCATTGATAAATATGGCGTTTATGCAGCTCCCCGTTTGGGGAGCAGCATAAACCCATAGGGTGGTGCATGTTGTTGAAAATTGCGGAAGAAGTGCTTGCCGGTTCGCGATTGGCGCTCGCCCGGGCAATTACCGCGGTGGAGAACGAATATGACGACGCCGTTAAAATTATGCAGGAACTTTACCCCCATACCGGCAAGGCTTATGTCATTGGTATCACCGGTCCTCCAGGCGCCGGCAAAAGCACGCTGACCGACAAGCTGGCCAAAGAATACCGCCGCCAGGGTAAAACAGTTGGCATCGTCGCGGTGGATCCTACCAGTCCTTTTTCCGGCGGCGCCATTTTGGGCGACCGTATCCGGATGAATGAACTGACGCTGGACGAAGGCGTCTTTATTCGCAGTATGGGTACTCGGGGCAGCTTGGGCGGCTTGTCGCGCAAGACGGCCGAGGTAGTAAAAATTCTGGATGCTTCCGGCAAGGACATTATCTTTATTGAAACGGTCGGCGTCGGCCAGTCGGAAGTGGACATCGTCAAAGCGGCTGATACGACGCTGGTGGTATTGGTTCCCGGCCTCGGCGATGACATTCAGGCCATTAAGGCCGGCATATTGGAGATTGGCGACATTTTTGCCATCAACAAGGCTGATCGTGAGGGCGTGGACCGCCTGAACATTGAACTGGAAATGATGCTTGATCTTAACTCCGAAGCCGTCGACTGGCGGCCGCCTATTAAACGCACCGTCGCCAGCCAAAACACCGGCATCAGCGAACTGGTTGCCGCGATTGAAGACCATCGGCGCTATTTGGAGCAATCGGGTCAGCTGGTAAAACGCCGCACCGAACGGACGAAGAATGAAATTGTCGCCATGCTTGATGAACAAATCGGCCGTTATATTATGAATAAAGTGCTTACCGGCGACGAATTTGCCCGCCTGGTGGCCAGCGTGCAAAGCCGCGAGCAGGATCCGTACAGTGTGGTAAGCGGCATTCTCAGCGCCGTTTTGCGCTAGGTAATGATTGCCCGCGGTAGTAAAAAATTTTTAAACAAAAGGATTTTTTTGCGTGTTAGTATAATTATCCAATGTTCCCATATGTCGAATTTTGCTAAGCAAAGGAGGTTTATCCATGTTTAAAGTCCTGAAGGTTGACCACATCGGTATTGCCGTGAAAGACCTTGAACAAGCCAAGAAATTTTACACGGAAGTACTCGGCATGGAAGCAATGGGCGAGGAAGTAGTGGCTGAGCAGAAAGTGAAGGTCTGCTTCATTCCCTGCGGCGACAGCGAGGTCGAACTCTTAGAGTCCACTTCGCCGGACGGCCCGATTGCCAAGTTTATTGAAAAGAACGGCGAAGGCATTCAGCATATCGCGCTGCGCGTCGACAACATCGAAAACGCCTTGGCTGACCTCAAAGCCAAAGGTGTGCGCCTAATCGACGAGAAGCCGCGTTATGGCGCAGGTGGCGCCAGCATCGCCTTCTTGCATCCGAAAGCTACCGGTGGTGTCTTGCTCGAACTGTCCGAGCGCAAGTAATGTGCCTGGCCGGCGCATCTAGGAGGTGTGATATGGCTACTGTTCAAGAAAAAATTCAAGACCTGAAAAAACGTCAAGAAAAGGTTAAATTAGGCGGCGGGCAAAAGAGAATTGAGAAACAGCATGCCTCCGGCAAACTGACGGCGAGGGAACGAATTGAGAAGTTGCTTGATCCCGGCAGTTTTGTCGAGCTTGACCAATTTGTCCGTCATCGCTGCACTAATTTTGGCATGGAGAAGGAAGAAGCCCCCGGTGAAGGCGTCGTTACCGGCTACGGCACGATCGACGGCCGCCTTGTCTATGTATTTGCTCAGGACTTCACCGTTGTCGGCGGGTCGCTGGGTGAAATGCATGCCGCCAAGATCGTCAAGGTGCAAGAACTGGCCATGAAAATGGGTGCACCGCTTATCGGCCTGAATGATTCCGGCGGCGCTCGCATCCAGGAAGCCGTTGATGCTTTGTCCGGTTACGGTAAAATCTTCTTCCGCAATACACTGGCATCTGGTGTTATTCCGCAGATTTCGGCCATCATGGGCCCGTGCGCGGGCGGCGCGGTGTATTCACCGGCTCTTACCGACTTTATCTTTATGGTAAAAAATACCAGCCAGATGTTTATTACTGGTCCGCAGGTCATCAAGTCGGTTACAGCCGAAGAAGTCACCGCCGAAGAACTGGGTGGCGCCATGACGCATAATAGCGTTTCCGGTGTAGCGCACTTCGCGGCGGAAAACGACGAGGACTGCTTACGGCAGATCCGCTATTTGCTGAGCTTCCTGCCCAGCAACAATTTAGAGGAACCGCCGGTTGTCGATACCGGCGACGATCCCAACCGCATGGACGAAAGCCTGAACACGCTGCTGCCTGACAATCCGAACCAGCCTTACAACATGAAAGATGTTATCAGCCGCATTGTCGACAACGGCGAGTTCTACGAAGTTCATGCCCATTACGCGCAAAACATTATTACCTGCTTTGCCCGTTTTGACGGACAAACGGTCGGTATTATCGCCAACCAGCCTTCCGTTATGGCCGGCTGCCTCGATATTAACGCATCCGATAAGGCAGCTCGCTTCATTCGCTTCTGCGACGCCTTCAATATTCCGCTGGTCAACCTTGTCGACGTTCCTGGCTTCTTGCCTGGAACGGGCCAAGAGTACGGCGGCATTATCCGTCACGGGGCGAAAATGCTTTATGCTTACTCCGAAGCCACCGTGCCGAAGGTCACCGTTATTACGCGGAAAGCCTACGGCGGCTCGTACCTGGCCATGTGTTCGCAAGACCTCGGCGCCGACCAGGTATTGGCTTGGCCGACAGCCGAAATCGCCGTTATGGGTCCTGCCGGCGCTGCCAACATTATTTTCCGCGGCGACCCGGACGCCAAAGCGAAGACGGAAAAATATGTGGAAGAATTTGCGACCCCGTATAAAGCGGCGGAACGCGGGTTTGTCGACATGGTCATTGAACCGATGGAGACCAGACCGCGCATTATCACGGCCCTTAATATGCTAGCTACCAAGCGTGAATCGCGCCCGGCCAAGAAACACGGCAACATTCCGCTGTAGCCGTCAAGAAGGGGGATTGAAACATGGGGTTCTTTGATTCCTTGTTTGGCGGCGGCAAAAAGGCCGAGGCTCCGAAAAAAGAGAAGAAAAAGAAGGCTGCGCCTGTTCCTGCCGACGAAACGGCTGAACCGGCGCAGGCTTCCGGTCTGACGCCGGAAATTATTGCCGCCATCAGTGCAAGCGTGAACATGGTCCTCGCCGATGAGTCCGACCCGGCCGTAGTGGCGGCAGTTGTGGCTGCCATTGCCCACGCTCAGGGCGGCGTCAGGGCTGTTCGCTTTAAGCGCACCAACAATATTTGGGCTGTTACCGGTCGCCAAAAAATTATGGATAGCCGGCAGTTTGTTTAAAAAACACATAAGGATGGAGGAATAAGAGCATGAGAAAGTTTAAAGTAACTGTCAATGGTGTCACTTACAACGTTGAAGTGCAAGAAGAAGGCGTAGCCGTTGTGGCTGCTCCTGCGGCCGCCCCCGCTCCGGCTGCAGCTCCCGCGCCTGCACCTGCTCCGGCCGCTGCCCCCGCTCCGGCTGCAGCTCCCGCGCCTGCGCCCGCTCCGAAACCCGCTCCGGCTGAAGTAGCTGCCGGTGACACTCCGGTTACCGCGCCGATGCCTGGCAAAGTGACCAAGATTGTTGCCAAAGTTGGCCAGCAAGTCAAGAAGGGCGACACCATCATGATTCTCGAAGCCATGAAGATGCAGAATGAAATCGGCGCTCCGGTCGCCGGCACCGTTAAGTCCATCAACGTTACCGCCGGCCAAAGCGTGAAGCCTGGCGAAATTATGGCGGTCATCAGCTAATCGGTATACCGTGCTTTATCGGTTTTGCGCGGCAGTCGCCGCGCAAAACCGGCATGAAGCCAGATATATCCGGTTGTTAGTTTCCGCTACGTTTTGTAATATGTATATTGTATCCATATATTTATTTACCATGGGAGGGTAAAACAACAATGGAAGCTCTGATTCAACAGTATCCCTGGCTGGACGAGCTGCTCATGGGTATTCTGGGACTTTCCTGGAAACACGTGGTCATGTGGCTCATCGGCGCGGTTCTTATCTATTTGGCCGTAAAGCATGACTACGAGCCGGCGCTGCTCCTGCCCATCGGTTTCGGCGCGATTCTGGCTAACATTCCCCATTCCTCGGCTGTTTCGCAGATCCCCGGTGAAGAAGGTTTCCTGTATGTTCTGTATAAAGGCGGTATCGCTAACGAACTGTTCCCTGTACTTATCTTTATCGCTATCGGCGCAATGTGCGATTTTACCCCGCTAATCCGCCGTCCGTCGGTCATGTTCTTTGCGGCCGCCGCTCAGTTCGGGATTTTTGCCACCGCTGTCGGCGCCACGCTGGTCGGCTTTAAGTTTGAACATGCCGCATCCATCGGCATCATCGGCGCCGCCGACGGTCCGACCACGATTTATGTGGCCAGCCGTTTCGCGCAAGAACTGCTTGGACCTCTTTCGGTCGCCGCGTACTCCTATATGTCGCTCGTGCCGGTTATTCAGCCGCCGATCGTGAAACTTCTCACCACCGAAAACGAGCGCAAAATCAAAATGGGTTACATGGGTGAAGAGCCTGTTTCCCAAACGGCTAAATTCCTGTTCCCCATTATGGTTGTCCTCATTGCCGGTATTGTGGCGCCTATTTCCGTTGCCCTCATCGGCAGTTTGATGTTCGGCAATCTGCTGAAAGAGTCCGGCGTAGTCGAAAACCTTGCCGGCGCCGCGGAAAACGAACTGGCCAACCTGGTAACCCTCCTGCTTGGTATCGTTATCGGCGGTACCATGGACGCTGACCGGTTCCTGACGATTGACGTCGCTCTGATTATGGGCCTGGGCGCTCTCGCCTTCGTCTTTGACACTGCCGGCGGCGTTATCTTCGCCAAACTGCTTAACCTGTTCAGCTCCACCAAGATCAACCCGATGATTGGCGCCTGCGGTATTTCGGCCTTCCCGATGTCCGGCCGCGTCATTGCCAAAATGGCTCTGAAAGAAGACCCCACCAACTTCATTATTCAGCATGCTATCGGGGTTAACGTTGCCGGACAGGTTGCGTCCGTTGTGGCCGGCGGTCTGGTACTGGCGCTGATCCCCGCATTGGCGAAGTAAGGGAGGAAAAAACAATGGGTGCTACCGCGAAAGCTCTTACCATGATGGCAGTTGCCCTGCCGACCATGTTTGCCGTAATTGGTGTGTTCTATCTTGCAACAAAAGCTCTCCATGCCGCGTTCCCGGCGGTTGAAGACGAAGAAGAGGGCGAAGACGAAGACGAAGAATAAGTATTTGGTATAATTTGTCTAGCGATACATTATGTGTCGCTAGACAGATTACATAAAAATCATATAATCAAAAATCACATAATCAAATATGTAAACGCCAGCATCCCTGCTTTTTTGCACCAGGCAAATGTCCTGACATCGCAGCGGAAAGGCCTCTTGCTATCCAGGTAACGTACTCTAGCGGGAATAATAAACAGCGAGGAGGAAAAATCATGGCAATCAGCACAGCAGCCCTGGCGTCAATTATTGCGCTGGGCATCATCGTCCTCATTTCCTGTTTTAAGGAAATGAACGTCGGTATCCTCGGCATTGCCGCAGCCCTGTTGGTCGGCATTCTTTTTTCCGGCATGAAGATTGCTGCTATTTTCAAGGGCTGGCCGATCGGCCTGTTCATGATCCTAATTGGTGTTACCTTCATGTTTGCCTGCGCCCAGGTCAACGGCACCATGGAAAAATTCAGCGCTTATGCCGTTCGTCTGGCGAAAGGCAATACTGCGTTGATCCCCATTATCCTTTTCCTGCTGATTACTGTCATCACTACGATTGGTCCTGGCAACATTGCCACTACGGCGCTGATGGCGCCGATGGCCATGGCTATCGCCGGCCGGATTGGCCTGTCGGCGTTTGCCATGACCCTGCTGGTCGTTGGTGCGGCTAACGGTGCTGCTTTTTCGCCGTTTGCGCCGACCGGCATTATTTCCAACGGTCTTATCGCCAAAATGGCGCCCCAGCTCGGTCTTACCGACCTGCAGGGCTTGGCTTGGAAGGTTCATTGGAACTCGGAAATTGTCCAAGGGGTCGTTAACTTCGGCGGTTTCTTCCTGTTTGGCGGTTTGGCTTGGATGCGCAAACAGCGCGGCGGGTCATCGCTGAACATTGACGAAATTGCGCCGAAGCCCGAACCGTTTACCGCGAAACAATGGGCTACCCTGGCCGGTATCGCTGCCCTTATTTTCTCCGTTATCGTCCTGAAATGGGACGTTGGCGCCGTAGCCTTCGGCATTGGCGCAATCTTCATGCTCTTCGGCATTGCCGATGATGCCAAAGCGGTCAAAGCCATGCCCTGGGGCGTTATCCTCATGGTCTGCGGTATGTCGGTGCTTATCGACGTCATGGACCAAGCCGGCGGTCTGAATGCGCTGGTCAGCATGATCGCTACCGTTTCCAATCCAACTACCGTTAACGGCGTTTTGGGCCTGATCACCGGCATCATTTCCGCCTATTCGAGCTCGTCCGGTGTTGTAATGCCCATGTTCCTGCCGATGGTGCCTGGTCTCATTCAGCAAATTGGCGGCGGTGATCCGGTCGCTATGATATCGTCCATCAACATTGGTTCGCATATTGTAGATACTTCACCGCTGTCCACCCTTGGCGCTCTTTGCATTGCCTGCGCGGCCGAACATGAAGACAAAGCCAAACTTTTCCGCAACCTCATGCTATGGGGTCTGTCCATGTCGGTTGTCGGCGCAATTGTTTGCTACATTGCCTTCGGTATTCTCGGTTTGTAATTTAGCTTAGAGCAGGGGAGGGGATCACCTCTTCCCTGCAATCTTAAGTACCCACGCAAGAGGACTAGACTGGCAAATCACATTGTGGTGCAGGTATTAGCGTGCCATGTATAGAGTATTTATTAAATACCAAATGATGCTCTATATTTTTTTCGCAGTAGTTGTCAGACTAGTCCCTATTTACATAATTGTGGGTATCATGATAATATTATAATTATAAAAGGAAGGAGGGGATGCGCACGGTGACAGCAGAGTGGCGGCAGTTATTGAGATGGTAATGCAGCCTAGTCAAACCTGTAACGGACAATACGGCAAGGCCTCCTGTCCCGGATTAAAAATTTTAAAACCGTCCTCATGTATTTTATCTATAATGTGGAGGAGGAGAAAAAGATATGGATATCTCGTTGGCAGCAATGATGTCAATCGTTGCGCTCGCAATTGTCGTCATTATAAGCTGTGTTAACGAAGACCTCAACGTCGGTTTCCTTGGCATCGCTTTTGCCATTCTTGTCGGCGGTCTCTGGGGCGAAACAGCGGCCGCCAAAGTTATGAGCTACTTCCCGACTAGCCTGTTCATGATTTTGGTCGGCGTTACCTTTCTCTTTGGCATGGCGCAGACCAACGGCACCATGGAAAAGCTCACCGCATACTCGGTGCGGCTCTGTAAAGGCAATACCGCGTTAATGCCCCTGATCATTTTCATTCTTACCACCTTTGTTACCACCATCGGACCGGGCAACATCGCCGGTACTGCCCTCATGGCGCCGGTCGCCATGGCGATTGCCACCCGGATCGGCATGCCGGCCTTCCTCATGACCCTGCTGGTTGTCGGCGCCGCTAACGGCGCAGCTTTCTCCCCCTTTGCCCCAACCGGCATCATTTCCAACGGTCTGATCGCCAAGATGGCGCCCCAGCTGGGTCTTACCGACCTGAGCGGTCTGGCCTGGAAAATCCATTTCAACTCTGAAATTGCCCAAGGCTTTGTCAATATCGGCGGCTTCTTCCTCCTCGGCGGCTGGGCCTGGATCCGTAAACAGCGCGGCCAACAGCTAGATATTGATGAGCTTGCTCCTAAACCCGAGCCTTTTACTAAACATCAATGGTTGACTATCGCCGCGGTTGGCGTGCTCATCGTCCTCGTCGTTCTGCCTGGTTTGCCGGCCTTCAAAGGCGTCTTCCCCAAACCCGTTATGAACCTCTTGTCTAACGTCGGTTCTATCGCTTTCCTGTTGGCGGGCATTCTCATGCTGACCGGCTCAGGCGATAGCAAAGCGGCAATCAAGGTTATGCCGTGGGGCGTTATCATGATGGTGTGCGGCGTTACCGTCCTCATCGAGGTTATGGATAGAGCCGGCGGCCTTAATGCCATCGTTAAGATGATTGGTGCTCTTTCCAATCCGGTTACCGTAAATGCTTGGCTAGGTCTGTTTACCGGCATTATCTCCGCCTATTCGAGTTCGTCCGGGGTGGTAATGCCCATGTTCCTGCCCATGGTGCCCGGTCTGATCAAGGAAATCGGCGGCGGCAACCCGGTGGCGATGATTTCCTCGATCAACATCGGCGCCCACCTTGTCGATACATCGCCTCTTTCCACGCTCGGTGCGCTCTGCATCGCCTGCGCCGGCGAACACGAAGACAAAGCCAAACTGTTCCGCAACCTGCTCATCTGGGGTCTGTCCATGTCGGTTGTCGGCGCCATAGTTTGCTGGGTCTTCTTCGGCATTCTCAACCTCTAATCGTTCCTTTAGGCCTGAGCGGTTTTTCGCTCCGGCCTTTTAAATTTTAAAGTTTCCGCTAGCAGGTTTTTTTCGTTGGTTTTCCAAAATACTATATTTATCCTGGAAATATCAAACTAAGGAGGTAGTATTTTTAGCGATGAAACCGCTACAAGGAGTTGTCGTTTTAGACCTGACCCGGGTGTTGGCCGGCCCTTATGCGGCCATGATGATGGCCGATTTCGGCGCCAATGTGATTAAAATCGAGCCGCCGGGGGTAGGGGATGATTCCCGGGCGTTTGGTCCGTTTGTCGGCAAGGAAAGCGCCTATTTCATGAGTCTTAACCGCAATAAACGGTCGATGACCCTTAACCTAAAACATCCTGAAGCCCGGGAGCTTTTTAAAGAGATGGTGAAAAAGGCCGACGTCGTCCTGGAAAACTACCGGCCGGGTACTATGGAAAAGTTTGGGCTGGGGTATGAAGAACTTAAGAAAATCAACCCGAAAATTATTTACGCCGCCTGTTCAGGTTTTGGCCATACCGGGCCTTACATGGATAAACCGGCCTATGACGTTATCGTCCAGGCCATGGGCGGAATTATGAGCATTACCGGCCAGGAAAATGGCGAACCGACGCGTGTGGGCGCTTCGATTGGCGACATTACGGCCGGCCTGTTTACCATGATCGGGGTTATGATGGCCCTCTATCATCGCAGCATCACCGGTGAGGGACAGAAAGTGGATGTCGGCATGCTGGACTGTCAGGTAGCCATTCTGGAAAACGCTATCGCCCGCTACCTTACTTCCGGCGTCGTGCCCAAACCCCTTGGCAACCGTCATCCGTCGATTACGCCGTTTGAAGCCTTTACGGCGAAAGACGGGTATGTCATCGTCGGCGCCGGCAATGACCGGCTGTGGGAAAAACTGTGCAATCTCATCGGCCGTCCCGATTTGGTAGCTGACGAGCGGTTTGTTACCAATGCCAAACGGACCCAGAACGTGAAGGAGCTTAAAGTAATTCTCGATGAAGTCTTTTCTGCCAAAACGGTGGACGAGTGGCTTAAAGAACTGGAAGAAGCGGGTATTCCCTGCGGGCCGATTAATACGATCGACCGGGTGATTAATGACCCGCAAGTTCAGGCCCGGAACATGATTGTCGAAACCGACCATCCCGTTGCCGGTAAAGTCAAGATGGCGGGCGTGCCCATCAAGATGTCCGCCACCCCGGGTGCGGTAGAACGGCCGGCGCCGCTGTTAGGCCAGCATACCGAGGAAATATTGATGGAAATGCTGGGGCTGTCAGCCGAGGAAGTGGCTGCCCTGCGGGCCAAGGATGTGCTGTAACCGGCTTGTTGCACCGCTGTCCGTTATGCTGTATACTGTGATTGCAGCATAATGCAAGCGGGGAGGCAGCAGCAATGGGAACAAATGGCAGTATTGTTGAGCATTCGATTATTTCCCGGAAAAACGTTATGGTAATGGGCGTTGTCGCTCTGCTGTTCCTGGCCTGGGCGGCATTTACGGCTTACCGGTGGTTCTATTTGAACATCAAGCAGCCTTCGGAAGCCTTCTTCCTGGCAATGCTGGCTTTTGCGCTGTTTGAGCGGTCCAAACCGACTTATGTGTATGAGGCCGGCAAAAAGATGCTGCGGATTACCAAACATGGTTTGTTTGGCACGGATGTTTACGAAATCCCGTACAAGGATATCTTCGGCATTTACCAGTATAAAGCGCAGCTCATCCGGCCGGTTAAGTTCCGGCGCACATACCGCCTCCACTCGGCCCTTGACAACCGGCGGGTTTGGACGGTTGCTTATATGGTGCCGGGAAAAAAAGGCAAACCGGAAAACAGGCGCGTGTACTTTAAGCCAAGTGAGACCATGCTCCGCTTTTTGCAGGAAAAAATGCCAAACAAGGTGATGGTTCCGGAAGAACAGGTGGTTGTCGATATCATCAAGAACACTGACTAGGCGTAAGCTCCAAAGAATTTTCTTTGGGGCTTTTTCTTTGCCAGGAGTTTTTCGTTTGGCAGCGAATACTTTGTCGTTTAGTATTTAATGAAAATTTTCTCATAACTTGTTACGGAGGTGACCCTGTGCGCGTTGTCATTGTCGGCGCAGGCAAGGTGGGTTATAGTCTCGCCCAGCGCCTGTCCGAAGAAAACCACGAGGTGGTGGTAATTGAGAAAGATGAAGAACGCCGCAGTATTGTCCAAAACAACCTTGATGTAATGACAATCGCCGGTAATGGCGCCAGTCCCCGCGTCCTGACCGAGGCGGGGATAGAACAGGCTAAACTGATGATTGCCGTAACCGATAGCGACGAGGTCAACATGATTGCCTGCATGGCCGCCAAGCAAGCAGGGGTGGCCCGTACGATCGCCAGGGTGCGTGATCCCGAATATGCGGCGCAGGACCAGCTGGTCTTTAATCGGTTTTTAGGCGTTGACTTGGTCATCAACCCGGAAATGGTGACAGCGATCGAAATCAGCCGTATCATTCGTACCCCGGCGGCACTCGACGTCGAGGACTTTGCCGGCGGCAAAGTACGGATGCTGGAAGTGAAAATCCGGTCCGATTCACCCCTTGTTAATGTTCCGCTGCGCAAGCTAACGCTGCCGCCGCAGATACTGGTGGCCGGTATCCTGCGGCAGGCGCGGATGATTATTCCGCGGGGCACCGATGTAATTTTGCCCCATGACAGTGTTTTTTTCGTCGGCGAACATACTGCCATTGAAGCTTTTGAAGGCCAGTTTATGAATAAGCAGTCGCCGGTAGAGCGAGTCATGATTATCGGCGCCGGCCGGATTGGACGCCATTTGGCCGTTCTGCTGGAAAAAAACGGTCTTTCCGTAAAAGTGCTGGATAAAGACCGCAGCCGCTGTCAGGAATTGGCGAAAATGCTGACTAAGGGCATGGTATTATGCGGGGACGGTACGGACATTGATTTTTTGGCCGAGGAGGGGGTCGGCGAGGCCGATGCGGTTATCTGCCTCACCGACGACGACAAGCTTAACTTGCTAATGGCGCTATTGGCCAAACACCTGGGCGCACAGAAAACGTTTGTGCGCGTCGGCCGATCGGAATATATTCCGCTTCTTGAACAAGTAGGCATTGATGTGGCTTTGTCGCCGCGCCTGCTGACGGCCGGAGCAATCCTGCGCCTGGTCCGCCGCGGCGATATTGTTCATGTGTCGCTCTTGGAGGGGGCTAAAGCCGAAGCCATGGAGATCATCGTGTCTCCTAACTGTGACGGGGTAGGCAAACGGCTAAAAGACATTCATTTCCCCCGTAACGCGTTAGTGGGCGCCATTGTTCGCCAAGACCGGACGATTGTGCCTGACGGCAATGAAATTTTGTGCGCCAATGATCGGGCAATCGTTTTTGCCCTGCCGGACACGGTTGGCAAAGTCGTAGAATTCTTTGAAGGCAGGTAGAGCTAACTTTTATGCATTATCCGTTAGTAGCAGGGATTCTTGGGCGGTTGATGCTTGTCTACGGACTGTTTATGGTTGTTCCACTCGCCTTGGCCATAGTATGGCGCGAGGCAAGTATCGGCGCTTTAACTATCTCGGTGCTGTCATGTTTGGTGACCGGTGGCGTAATGGCGTTTTTGGCCCCGAGCAGCGGCCGCATCGGCATCCGGGAAGGGTATGCCACCGTACTGGGGGGGTGGCTGTTTGCCTCGTTGTTTGGCGCTTTGCCATATTGGCTCGGCGGGGTCATGCCAACGTATATTGACGCCGTGTTTGAGACGGTATCGGGCCTGACGACGACTGGCGCCAGTGTAATTGACCGGTTGGATGATGTGCCGCGGAGCATTATCTTCTGGCGGAGCATGACCCACTGGCTGGGCGGGATGGGCATTATTGTCCTGTTCATCGTCATTTTGCCGCACATCGGTGCCGGCGCCGCTCACCTGTTCAAGGCCGAAGTGCCGGGGCCCACGGCCGACCGTGTTTCGCCGCGCATCCGCGATACGGCCATAGCGCTGTGGATCATTTATACCATTTTAACGGTCGCCGAGATTGTTCTCTTAATGTTGGCCGGCATGTCCTTGTTTGACGCGGTCAATCACGCTTTCGCCACTCTGGCCACCGGCGGGTTTTCCACCAAAGATGCCAGTATTAAGCACTATGACAGTTTGGCCATTGAACTAATTGTCGTCCTGTTTATGATTATTGCCGGCGGCAACTTCGCCCTCTATTTTCAGGGCTGGCAAAAAGGGTGGCATCGGGTTTACCGTGATACCGAGTTCAAGGTTTATCTTGTTATTATTGCGGCCAGCACCTTTTTAATTGCCGTTAATCTTTGTCTGGCGGCAGGCGAGGAGGCCGGAAAGGCGCTCAGGGTGGCCCTCTTCCAGGTGGCGTCTATTATCACCACCACCGGTTTTGCTTCGGCTGACTTTGACGCCTGGCCGCCGCTAGCTAAATTAGTCCTGTTTATTTTAATGTTCATTGGCGGCAGTGCCGGGTCGACCGCCGGCGGCATCAAAGTGTCCCGGATTATTCTGCTGGTAAAACAAGGATGGGCGGAACTTAAGCGCTCGCTCCACCCGCGCGTGGTCGTCAGCATCTGTGTTGATCAAAAGAGTGTCGAGCCGACTGTCCTCAACACCGTCTGTCAATTTTTCTTTCTCTATATGTTCACCTTTTTTGCGGCCGTTCTGCTCGTGGCGGCCACCGGCCTTGCGCCGTTCGATGCCATGAGCGCCGTGGCGGCGACCCTGGGCAATGTTGGTCCCGGTTTTGGCGTTGTCGGTCCGACTACCACCTATTCCAGTCTTTCTCCTTTGGCCAAAACCGTTCTTACGCTGTGCATGCTGTTAGGACGGCTTGAATTGTTTACGCTTCTTGTATTTTTACGGCCGGAATTTTGGCGGGCCCATCGCAACTGGTGATAACTACAAAACAGGGTCAAATTTTCATTGACTGAGGAGGTAATCTACATGAATGGGCAAATGGCCCTCATGGCCGTGATTGTCTTTGTTGCAACTTACGGTATTATTGTTTCGGAAAAAATTCACCGGACCAAAATCGCCCTCGTTGGCGCTCTTGTCCTGCTGCTTGTTAAAATCATGCCGCAGGAAGAAGCGATCGCCAAGGTCGATTTTAACACCTTGGGACTACTTATCGGCATGATGATTATCGTGGCCATTGCCATGCGCACCGGCATGTTTCAATATATGGCCGTCAAGCTCGCCAAGCGGGCACAGGGCAATCCGGTCAGGATTATGAGCGTCTTTTTTGCCTTTACCGCCGTTACCTCGGCGTTTTTGGACAACGTGACGACCGTTTTGCTGGTAACGCCGATTATTTTCTCCATTACCGGAATTTTGAAAATCAATCCGGTGCCGTTTCTCATTTCCGAGATTATGGCCTCCAATATTGGCGGCACGGCAACGCTCATCGGCGATCCTCCCAACATTATGATTGGCGGCGCCACCGGGTTGACTTTCAACGATTTTCTCATCAACCTGACGCCGGTCATTATCATCATCGGGTTCGTTACCAACTGGCTGTTCCTCTGGCTGTACCGCAAGGAGCTTGTCGTCGACCCTGCGGCCCAGCAGGGGATTATGCAACTTGATGAGGAGTCGTACCTCACGGATAAAGCGCTCCTGCGCAAAGTGCTCATCATCCTTACCTTGACGATCGGCGGCTTTGTCGCCCACGGGCCGCTTGGCTTTGAATCGGCTACCATTGCCATGGGCGGGGCGGCTATCCTGCTCTTAATCAGCGGGATTGAACCGGAAGAAATCTTCCGGGACGTGGAGTGGAATACCATCTTTTTCTTTATCGGCCTCTTTATCCTGGTCGGCGGTCTGGAGGTTACCGGCGTCATTCGCATGATTGCCGAATGGGGGCTGGCAATTACCCATTCCGATGTGTTGCTGATGAATGTTTTAATCCTATGGCTGTCGGCCATTGCTTCGGCGTTTATTGACAACATTCCTTTTGTGGCTACCATGATACCGCTGATAAAGGCCGTCAACCAAATCAGTGGCATTGATGTTTCCTCCATGTGGTGGGCCTTGTCGTTGGGCGCCTGTCTGGGAGGCAATGGCACCATCATCGGCGCTTCGGCCAACGTCGTGGTATCAAGTATTGCCGCCTCCCGCGGTTATCCCATGACTTTTGTCAGCTACCTGAGAATTGCCTTTCCGCTCATGCTTGTTTCCATTATTATTTCCAATATTTACATTTATTTCGTTTACTTGCGCTAACGAGAAAGGGACAGGCTGCCGGCTTGTCCTATTTTGTTTATTATTACTTTTGCCATTTTTCATGAAAGTGAAAAAAATAACTTACACCGCTGGAGGTAATTTTCGCTGATAACCGAATATTTTTATAGAACTAATATCGTCAACAAGACTATTTATTCTCGCGGACGCATAAGAATCAAGAGTAGTGCAAAAGGCAAGCGGCGTGGTAGCGATCAACTGGTATGACCATAAGACCAACCAGAGGAGGCGATAAAGTGGCAAAAGAGCAGGAGGGTATCGTAATCGAGCTGGCAGGGGATATGGCCAGAGTCAAAACCAGCCGCCATAACGACTGTGAAAACTGCGGGGCCTGCCCTGGCAACGCGGCAATTGTGGTGGAAGCCAGCAATGCCATAGGGGCACGGCCAGGCCAGCGGGTAGCTCTGCAGGTTCCGGAAGTGAACATGCTGAAAGCCGCTTTTATTGTTTACGTCCTGCCGCTTTTGGCATTATTTATGGGGGCGGCTACCGGACATTATTTGGCCGGTGGGCTGGGCTTGCCCGCCTTATGGCTGCAAATCGGCGGCGGCGGCCTTGCTTTTGGTGCGTCCCTTGCCTACATCCGCTATGTTGATCGCCGGGCCAAGTCGAATGCCAAAATGCAGCCTATCATTACGCGCATTTTGTCTAACTAAAAAGGGGTGAAAGTATGGCAAAAAGCTTTCGTGGGGGGGTACATCCCAACGATCGGAAAGGGTATACGGCTGCCAAACCCGTTGAGGTTGCGCCAGTACCGCAGAAAGTCATTATTCCTACCCGCCAGCATATTGGTGCGCCGTGTGCGCCAATTGTCAAGGTAGGCGATCTGGTCAAAAAGGGCCAGGTCATTGCCGATGCGCAGGCCTTTGTTGCCAGTCCGGTACATGCGTCCACATCCGGCAAGGTAGTGGAAATCGGCGAATATCCGCACCCTGTTTTCGGCACGTGTCAGGCCATTGTCATTGAAGCCGACGGTCTGGACGAGTGGGCCGACGGGTTGCCGCTCAGCCGCGACTGGCGCAGTATGGACAGCGGTGCGATCCGCGATATTATTCGCCAAGCCGGGATTGTCGGCATGGGGGGCGCGACCTTTCCGACCCATGTAAAAATGGCGCCGCCCAAGGAAAAACCAGTAGACACATTTATTTTAAACGGCGCCGAATGTGAGCCCTATTTAACCGCCGACCATCGCGTCATGCTGGAAGCGGCCGACCGCGTGGCAACAGGCATGCAAATTGCCATGAAGGTGCTTGGTGTAACAAAAGGACTTATTGGCATTGAGGAAAATAAGCCTGATGCTATCGACAGCATGCGTAAAGCCTGTGCGGGAACAGGCATCGAGGTAGTGCCGCTTAAAACCAAGTATCCGCAAGGGGCGGAAAAAACGCTTATAAAAGTGCTGACTGACCGGGAAGTTCCTTCGGGTGGACTGCCTATGGACGTGGGGGTTGTCGTGCAGAACGTCGGCACGGTCGTAGCCATTGCCGATGCCGTCGAAAAAGGGCTTCCCCTCATTGAACGGGTGGTAACCGTTACCGGCGGATGCGTCGCGGAGCCGAAAAATTTGCTGCTCCGGATAGGTACAACTTTCCGGCAGGCCATTGAGTTATGCGGCGGATTTAAAGAACAGCCGGTGAAGGTGATCATGGGTGGCCCCATGATGGGACTAGCCCAGCGCACGCTTGAAGTGCCGGTTATTAAAGGAACTTCCGGTATTTTGGCCCTGGCGGCCGGCGATGTCAATCATGGCCCCGAGCGGCCTTGTATCCGCTGTGGCCGCTGCGTCGAGGCCTGTCCGATGGGACTGGTGCCCAGCATGCTGAGTGTGCTTGGCGAACGGGGGCTTTACGCCGTCGCCAAAGACGAGCATGATCTGTTAGATTGTGTCGAGTGCGGGTCCTGTGTCTACGTTTGCCCGGCCAAGCGCAATATTGTCCATTACATTAAACTGGCCAAAGCGCAGAACGCGGCTGCGGCCGCGAAGAAATAGGGGAGGTCGGCGGTATGAGCGTACAAGCGAAAATGGAAACAGGCACGCTTACAGTGTCGGCATCGCCCCATATTCGGTGCGATGAGTCGATTGCCAAGATTATGTGGACTGTCAACGCGGCCCTGGCGCCGGCGGCGCTATTTTCCGTTTATCACTTTGGCCTGCCGGCGCTTACGACCATGGTGATCTGTATTGTCGCGGCGGTTGGCACAGAATATTTGATCCAGAAATGGCAGGGGAAAGAGGTGACGGTCAGCGACGGCAGCGCCTTTTTGACCGGGCTATTGCTTGCTATGAACGTACCCGCTACTTTGCCATGGTATATGCCGCTTTTAGGTTCGATTGTCGCGATTGCCATCGCCAAACATACCATGGGCGGCCTTGGCTACAATATTTTTAACCCTGCCCTTATTGGTCGGGCCTTTATGCTAGCGTCCTGGCCGGTAGCCATGACGACCTGGCCGGCCATGCCAAGCAAGGTGGACGGCGTGACGTCGGCTACACCGCTTGGTATTTTGAAACTGCAGGGTTATGAAAAGCTAGTGCAGGTCTTTGGCGACCGTCCGGAATTGTACAAAGCGCTCTTTTTGGGGCTGCGTAGCGGCAGTATGGGCGAGACGTCGGCGCTGCTTATTCTGCTCGGTGGTTTGTATCTTATTTACCGGGGCTATATTAATTGGCAGGTTCCGGCGGCTATGATCGGTACGGTTGCCGTCCTGACCTGGGCGTTTGGCGGCTCAAGCGGCCTGTTTACCGGTGATCCGCTGGTGCATATGATTTCCGGCGGTTTGATGCTCGGCGCCTTCTTTATGGCTACCGATATGGTTACAATTCCTATTACCCTTAAAGGGCAAATTGTGTTTGCCGTCGGTGCGGGGGTTTTAACGGTGCTCATCCGTCTGCTTGGCGGTTATCCCGAAGGCGTCTGCTACGCCATTTTGCTGATGAACTCGGTGACGCCGCTCATCGACCGGCTGATAAAACCGGTAAAGTATGGGGCAAGGAGGTAAGCGCGCATGTCACACGGCCATGAGCAGCAAAGCAACAGTATTTTTAAGGTAGGCATGAATCTTGCCATCGCCTGCTTCCTTTCCGGGGCGGTTATTGCCAGCACTTATGCCATGACGGCGCCGATCGCCGCCCAGGAGCGCATTAATCAGAAAAACAAGGCCATGAAAGAACTCGTCGCCGATGCCCAGGAATTTAAGCCTGTTGACGGTAAAACGGATTGGTACGCGGCCTTGAAAGACGGCAAAATCGTGGCTTATGTGGTGCCGGCGGAAAGCAAGGGCTATGGCGGCGCCATCAAGATGGTGACGGCCATCAGCCCTGATGGCAAAGTAATCGACTACAAAATATTGGCTCACAATGAAACTCCCGGCCTGGGCGACAAGGCGGCCGAGCCCAAATTCCGCAAGCAGTTCGCCGGCAAGGCTGCTCAAGATCTGGAAGTGGTAAAAACACCGACCGACAAAAATATTCAGGCCCTGACAGGCGCTACCATCACTTCCCGGGCCGTTACCAAGGGTATCCGGGAAGCGGCGGAACAAGTGGCCGCCTACGCGGCAAGCCAGAAGAAGTGAGGTGTGGGTCGTGAGTTTGTGGCAAATTTTTTATAAAGGTCTTTTTGAACAAAACCCGATTTTCCGGCTGGCCTTGAGTTTGTGCCCGGCCCTGGCAGTAACTTCCACCGCGACCAATGCCTTGGGGATGGGCCTTTCGGTGCTATTTGTCATTACGGCAAACAACGTTGTCGTATCAATTTTCCGGCATTGGGTCAACCCGAAAGTGCGCGTACCGGTGTTTATTACCTCGATTGCTACCATTGTTACCGTGGTGCAGCTAACGCTTGAAGCATTTTTTCCGACCCTGTACAAAGAATTGAGCATCTACTTGGCCCTGATCGTCGTGTTCGCCATTATTTTGGCGCGGGCCGAAGTATTTGCCGCCAAGAACACCGTTGTTCCGTCATTCTTTGATGGCCTGGGGATGGGTGTTGGCTTTGCCGGGGCGATGGTGCTGATTGGTATGATTCGTGAATTGTTTGGCGCCGGTACGGTCTTCGGCATACCTGTTTTCGGCGCCGGGTACGACCCGGTCCTGATTATGGTTCTGCCACCCGGCGGTTTTATCTTGATCGGTTTGTTAATCGGCACTTTCAATTTAATTGGCGAGTATCAGGATAAAGTAAAAGCCGCCAAGGCGAAACAGCAGCCGGAACTGGCAACCATGACGACGCAAAGGAGTGAAGCCTGATGGCAGAGTACTTTACCTTATTCATGGGCGCCGTGATCGTCAATAACTTTGTGCTTACCCGGTTTCTGGGCCTGTGCATTTTCTTTGGCGTGTCAAAAAACCTTAATGCCTCGATCGGCATGGGGATGGCCGTTACCTCGGTTATGACGCTGAGCTCCATATTGGCGTGGGTTGTCTATAACTATGTGCTCCATCCGTTTGGGCTTACCTTTTTAACAACAGTAGTATTCGTCGTTTTGATCGCCAGCTTCGTGCAGCTATTAGAGATGATTATTAAAAAACATGCGCCCACGCTGTATAACATGTGGGGCATTTACCTGGTGCTGATTGCCACCAACTGTATCGTCTTAGGCGTGCCGCTTTTGAATGCCGAGTCGGGATATAACTTTACCAAGAGCGTTATTCATGCAATCGGTTCCGGGGCGGGGTTCGCGCTGGCCATTATTCTTATGGCCAGTCTCCGGGAAAAGCTGCAGTATGCCGATGTGCCCAAGCCGCTGCAAGGGCTTGGCATTGCCTTTATCCTGGCCGGGATGCTGGCATTGTCGTTCTTCGGCTTCTCGGGCATGATCCCGCTATAATGCCTTAATTAGAAGCGGAGGGAAATAAGATGAGCACATCCATACTGATTTTGCTTGTGTTAACGTCGCTCGGACTGGTTTTTGGGTTTATCCTGGCTTTTGCCAATAAAAAATTTGCCATTGAGGTAAACCCGCTCATCCACTTGGTAGAAGATGTCTTACCGAAAGGACAGTGTGGTGCCTGTGGCTTTGCCGGCTGTCAGGCTTATGCCGAGGCGGTGGTGCTGCGGCCCGACGTGCCGCCCAACCTTTGTATTCCCGGCAAGGAAGCGGTGGCTAAAGCGGTTGCCGAACTCACCGGCAAAGTTGCGGAAGCCGTTGAACCGCGCATCGCCCAGGTCAAGTGCGCCGGCGTAGCGGGAAAAGCGGCCAAGGACTATGAGTATCAAGGCGTACAGGACTGCGTTGCCGCAAGCCTCTTGGCCGGCGGTTTCAAAACCTGCAAATACGGCTGTTTAGGGCTTGGCACCTGCGCCAAAAATTGTACGTTTAACGCTATTACCATGAGTCCGGATGGGCTGCCGGTTATCGACCCTGATAAATGTACCGGTTGTGGTAAATGTGAAACAGTATGTCCGAAACAGGTTATTACGATGATGCCGCTAGGGGCGCGCGTGCGGGTGAACTGCAACTCCAAAGACAAGGGGGCAGTGGCCCGCAAGGCCTGCAGCGTTGCCTGCATTGGCTGTTCGCTTTGCGCGCGGGAGTGTCCGCACGGGGCGATTAAAATAGAAAATAACCTGGCCACCGTTGATGCCCACATTTGTAAAGAGCAGTGCACTGATGCCAAGTGTCTGACTAAATGTCCGACGAAGGCCATCCGGCCGGCCGTGCTGGGGGTCGTTCCCGGCAGCGAGAGTCAGGCTAGCGTGGAAGCGGTCTGTCCTTCTTGTATAAAGCCGCCTAATGTGGCTGGCTAATCTCTACCGCAAACCGCCTATTTGTGGTAAGCTATAGTTAGCTTATCATAGATGGGCGGTGTTATTTTATGGCGATCGAGAAAAGATCTGTTTGTCCCTATGATTGTCCCGACGCCTGCGGGTTGTTGGTGAAAGTGGCAAGCGGCAAAGTCACGGGGGTTAGGGGCGACCCTGACCATCCCTTTACCCGCGGCAGTTTGTGTCCGAAAATGGCCCACTACGAGCGGACGGTGTACGCACCGGGCCGCCTAACCCGGCCGCTTTTGCGCACTGGCCCGAAAGGGGCCGGGCAGTTTAAGCCTGTTTCGTGGGATGAAGCCATTAAGATAATTGTTGAAAGGTGGCAAAAGATCATTGCCGAGAACGGCGGTGAGGCCATTTTGCCGTGCTCATATGCCGGCACGATGGGACTCGTCCAGCGTAATGCCGGTCACGCCTTTTTTTACCGGCTGGGCGCATCACGGCTTGATCGCACCCTTTGCACGCCGGCCAAAGATTACGGCTGGAAAGCGGTAATGGGCGGAACGCTGGCGCCCCATCCCGATGAAGCAGCCGCCAGCGACCTCATCATTTTATGGGGCTTGAATGCGTTAGCCACCAACATTCATTTTCTTCATGCCGTGCGGCGGGCCAAAAGGCAGGGCGCAGCCGTGTGGCTAATTGATACCTATGCCAACCCTACGGCCAAAATTGCCGACCGCGTCTTTCTCGTCCATCCCGGCAGCGACGCTGCCCTGGCGGTGGCAATGGCCCATGTCTTGGTACGTGACGGTTTAGTAGACCAGGCCTTTATTGACCGCCATGTCCAAGGCTATGAAGAGTATAAGAGGGAAATACTGCCTGACTATACCCCCACGGCAGCCAGTAAACTGACCGGCCTGCCGGCGGAAGTGATTGAAGAAATGGCCTTGGCCTATGGCCGTGCCGCGGCGCCGTTTATCAGCGTGGGCGGCGGTTTAGCCCGCTACGGCAACGGGGCGATGACGGTCCGGGCGATTGTGACGCTGCCGGCGCTGACCGGGGCGTGGCAGAAGCGGGGCGGCGGTGTGCTGGTCGGCGTTGCTACTGGCAGTGCTTTAAACGTTTCGCTCGTAACCCGCGAAGACCTTATGGATGAGCGAACGCGGATCATCAATATCAATCAAATCGGCGATGCCCTAAATGATTTAACCGATCCCCCGATAAAGAGCCTCTATGTTTATCATTCTAATCCGGCGGCCGTGCTGCCTGATCAGAACCGGGTAATCCAGGGTCTGTTACGGGAAGACTTGTTCACCGTAGTCCATGAGCGCTTCCTCACCGACACAGCCCGTTATGCGGACATAGTCTTGCCGGCTACCACTTCGCTGGAACACAGCGATATTTATCGCGCTTACGGCCATTATTGCCTGCAGCGTGCCTTTCCGGTCATTGCGCCGGTCGGCGAGGCCAAGTCCAATTGGGAAGTTTTTTGTCTGCTGGCGCAGGCGATGGGCTTTACGGATGAGATTTTCCGGCGGACAACCGACGAACTCATTGAAGAAATGCTCGCTCACCCGACGCCTTGGCTTGAGGGAGTGGACATGGCGCGGCTAAAGGCCGGCCTGCCGGTTGAACTCCCGCTGCCGGCGGATTATAAACTGGATTTTAAAACTCCGTCCGGTAAAATTGAAATTTACAATCCCCGTGACGCGGAGCCGCTACCCCGCTATCTGCCGCCCCATGGCGACGAAGCCCCGTTCTGGCTGATGACGGCGCCCAGTTTGTATGGTCTGAATTCGTCGTTCAATGAGCGAGCCGACCTCATTCGGCGGCGCCAGCGCATGAGTCTGCTTATGAATCCTGACGACGCCACGGGAAAGGGACTGCGCGATGGCCAGCGCGTGATTGCATTTAACCGCCGGGGAGAAGTCGCCTTTTATCTTGCCGTGTCGCCGGCGGTGCCGCCTGGCGTCGTTGTTGCCGAAGGGGTATGGTGGCTGGACTACGCCTTAAACGGCCGCACCGTTAATGCGCTTACGTCGCAGCGCCTGACCGACCGGGCCGGCGGCAGCACCTTTTATGATACCAAAGTAGATGTAAGAGCAGAGTAGAAATGCAAAAAAGGGACAAGGTCTTAGGCGATCTTGTCCCTTTTCTATGCACCGGTGGGCTATTGCGGGATAGTGTTTTTTAACCGGCAAAATAACCGTCGAGCAGCTTGATATACTGCTTTTTGGTTAACAGTGGCTTAAAATCGGCGATAATAGCTTTGGCTTTCTCGGCATTGCCGGCCAGGAGATCGATAACGGTCATGGCCAGCAGTTTGGCCGGCAGAACACAGGCGGCAACGTAATCCACCACTCGGAAATCGCGGACATGGAGTGAACCGGCTACCCCGGCCGGAAAAAGGGGAGGTGGTGCGCCACCTCCTTAAGTTTTTTCCATTATTTACACGGCTGCCCCGATAGTTTACAATGGTAAACAGAGGTAAACAGAGGTAAACAGAAAAATGTGCCGGCGGGGTTGATAGGAATGGGCCTTACACGGGCGGATAAATGGCTGGCGGCTTTGCTGGTTGCGGTGGCGCTGGCCGGAATAGGCCTTGAGCTGTGGCTGCTGCCCCAGCCAGGCAGTAAAGTTGTCCAAATTTGGCAGGACGGCCGGCTTGTTCGGACGGTTACGCTGCGGGAAGGCTACCATGAAGAAATACGGCTGGGTGGTGCCAGCCGCTTCAATATTGTGGAAATAGATGGCACGCGGGTGCGGGTGCGCGATGCCGATTGTCCCGACCGGTTGTGCGTTCGCACCGGCTGGGTTATGGCCGAACCGCAGCAGGTAGTATGCTTGCCCTACCGAGTTGTGGTCAAAGTAGTGTCATCCGTTCCGCCAGACGTTGATACAATTGTCCGCTAGTGAGGGAAAGCCATGCACACTAGACGAATGGTTCTTATTGCGCTACTTACTGCAGTCGCAGGCGTCCTCCATGCGGTGGAAGGGTGGCTGCCTCTGCCGGTGGCCGTACCTGGCGCCAAGCTCGGTTTGGCGAATATTGTGTCACTTGTTGTCCTGGAATTGTTCGGGTGGCGAGCGGCGCTGCTTGTTGGCCTGCTGCGTGTTCTGCTTGGGACGCTGCTGGGCGGCGTCTTGCTTGGCCCGGCGTTTGCCATGGCCTTAAGCGGCGCCGTTGTCAGCACGGCAGTCATGGCGGTGATTCTCCCGCGGTGGCGGCCTCCATTTTCGTTGGCCGGGATCAGCGTCATTGGTGCGGCGGTGCACAACATAGTTCAAATGCTGACTGCGGCCTTTTTGGTTGCCAGCCCAGGACTTTTCTGGTATTTGCCATATTTACTGCTGTTTGCGGCGCCTACTGGCCTGGTAACTGGCCTGACGGCACAGTATTTCCTGGCGAAACTGCCCCGGGACTTTACTTCAGGCAATTTATAGCCAAACAAAAACTAGCCGGACAAAGTTAGTAAGAATAACATTTAGCCGCATATGGAAACATTTCTTGTCGTCCGGTATAACGAGAAACGCAACAAATCCAGCCGGCGACATTTACAGCAACATATGCCGATCTATCAAATCTGACAAGAAATGCGTAAAATCCAGACAGCGGTGCAAGGATTTCTTTTTTGTGTGTAGAAGAATGTTTGATGCGGCCCAAGCGGTATCTTAGACGATGCAGGGGGTTATACTGGTGAAAGGCGGCAGAAACAAAGGCGTTGGCACGCTGGTGTTGTTTTTAGTAACCGGCGCGGTGTTGGGCGGGGTTCTTGGTGAGGTCATTGCCGGTTCGACGCTGCTGGCCGGAATTGTACCTTATTTGATTAAAACTTATCCGGTCTTTGACTTTCCGCCGGTTACCATAAACTTATATGTGCTTCGTCTGGTAATAGGATTTGCTTTCCATCCCAATCTGATCAGTCTGTTAGGCGTTATCGTAGCGCTAGTTCTTTTCCGCCGTTTCTAGGAGGTAGCTTATGGGTATTATTTTAGCGTCCGCCTCGCCGCGGCGTCAGGAACTGCTAAGGCAGGTAGGCTGTCAGTTCGAGGTTGTTGTCAGTGATGTGATTGAGGATAATGAACAGAGCATGGCGCCAGCCGAACTGGCGGTAACACAGGCCACGGCCAAGGCGCTTGACGTAGCGACAAAAGTGAGCTGCGATCGGATCGTGGTTGGCGCTGATACCATTGTCGTGCTGGAGGGGCAGGTATACGGTAAACCGGTTGACGCCGACGATGCTCGGCGCATGCTAACCGACTTATCCGGGAAGGAACATCAGGTTATTACCGGCGTGGCTGTTGTCAAGGGGCAAAACGTATGGACCGACTTTGCCGTAACTAGTGTCAGGATGCGTAATTTGTCCGCTGTAGAAATTGAGCGCTATATTGCCACCGGTGAACCAATGGACAAAGCCGGTGCCTATGCCATTCAAGGCAAGGGCGCTCTTTTGGTTGAGGGCATAAGCGGTTGCTATGCCAACGTAGTGGGGCTGCCCCTGGTTACTTTGGCCAGACTCTTAGACAAAGCGGGCGTTGAATTACTATGAAAACAACGCTTGATAAACCTTTGACGCTCAAAGAACTGCCCGAAGAGGAGCGGCCACGGGAAAAATTGCTGGCCAAAGGGCCCGCGGCGTTGAGCAATGTCGAACTGCTGGCGATCTTGCTCCGCACCGGTACCAAAAATCAGTCGGTCATGCGCCTGGCCGAGGGGCTGCTGGCGATGCAGGACGGTTTGGCCAAGGTTAGCCGGCTTACCGCGCAAGAGCTCAGCAAGATAAAAGGTATCGGCGCGGCCAAAGCCGTTACGCTTGTCGCCGCCATGGAACTTGGCAAGCGGCTGGCATCGCTCGAAGCCATGCAGCGCGCGGTCATCAGATCGCCTCAGGACATCCGGGATCTCATGATGCCGCGCTTGCGCTATGAAACAAAGGAACACTTTGTTGCTCTGCTGTTATCAACCAAGAACCATGTTCTGGCCATGCCTGTCATCTCGGTGGGCAGCCTGAACGCCTCGCTCGTTCATCCGCGGGAACTATTTCGCGAGGCCATCAACCATAGCGCTGCCGCCGTCATTCTTGTACACAACCACCCGAGCGGTGACCCCACTCCTAGCCGGGAAGATATAGAAATTACCGGGAAAATGGTCCAGGCGGGCGAGATTTTAGGCATTGCCGTTCTCGACCATGTAATAATCGGCGACGGCAAGTATGTTAGTCTGAAAGAAAAGGGAATAATATAAACAGTTTTATGTGCTGATGAAAGGAGTCTTAATCATATATGGTTAGTTTATTCAATTCGCTGGCGCGCGATATGGGGATCGACCTTGGCACGGCTAATACGCTTGTTCATGTAAAAGGCAAAGGCATTGTGCTGCGCGAACCGTCGGTAGTGGCGATTCAGCGCGATACCGGCGAAGTACTGGCCGTGGGCGAAGAGGCCAAACAAATGATCGGCCGGACACCTGGCAATATTGTTGCGATCCGGCCGCTGAAAGACGGTGTCATTGCTGATTTTGACGTTACGCAGGCCATGCTCAAGTATTTTATTCGCAAGGCTATGGATACACGTTCTTTCATTCGCCCCCGCGTTGTTGTCGGCGTTCCGTCAGGGGTGACGGAGGTCGAAAAACGGGCTGTCATTGATGCCACCATCCAGGCCGGCGCCCGGGAAGCGTACTTGATTGAAGAGCCGATGGCGGCGGCCATAGGCGCCGGACTGCCGGTACACGAACCGACAGGTAACATGGTTGTAGACATCGGCGGCGGCACGACCGAAGTAGCGGTTATTTCCCTGGGAGGTATCGTCACCAGCCGCTCGATTCGGATTGGCGGCGATGAATTGGACGAGGCCATTATTCAGTACATTAAACGGACCTATAACCTCATGATTGGCGAGCGGACAGCCGAGGAAATTAAGATCTCCATTGGCTCGGCCATTGTGCCGGCGGAGGATGAGACCATGGAAATCCGTGGTCGTGACCTGGTTACCGGCCTGCCGAAAACATTGCCGATCCGGGCAACGGAAATTCAGCGCGCGCTCAGTGAGCCTGTTTTCGGGATTATCGAGGCGGTAAAAGTTACGCTGGAAAAGACACCGCCTGAATTGGCCGCTGACATTATGGATCGGGGGATTGTCATGACCGGGGGCGGTTCGCTGCTGCGCGGCCTGGATAAGCTACTTAACAAAGAAACCGGCATGCCGGTGCATATTGCGGAAGACGCCCTGTCATGCGTCGCTTTGGGTACCGGCAAAGCGTTGGAGAGTATTGACCTGCTAAAACGCGTGCTGATGTCGCCGAAAAAGCTCGGATAAGGGGGAGGCCCGGGGTGCGTTTTTTTCAAAAAAAAGCGGTCTTGTTAACAGTAGCGATATTGACCGTCTTTTCGCTGGCCTTCTTCGCTGCCCGCGGCAAGTACCAGTTCACCGTTTTGGAGCAAGTGGTGACGACGGTGCTGGCGCCGGTAGAATCACTCGTGGCCAAAATTGGCTATACTGTTCGCAGGGTAACATCCTCTTCTTGGCAGTTGGTGACCGTATATCGCGAAAACCAGCAGCTTAGGGCCGAGATCGAGCAACTCAGACAAACCAACCTGAATGTGACGGAAGTTCTTGCCGAAAACGCACGACTGCGGGCCATGCTCGACTATAAAAAGGGAGCGCCGCAGTTTGACTTTGTAACGGCGGCAGTGATCGCGCGCGATCCGGGTACGTGGACAAATGTAATTGTTATTAACCGGGGGGCAGCAGATGGCCTGACTAAGGACATGCCGGTTGTCACGCCGCGAGGATTGGTAGGCAATGTTGTCCAGGTATACCAAACGACGGCCAAGGTACAGCTTATTTTAGACCCGCGCAGCGCTGTCGGCGCCATGGTGCAGCGACCTGAATCGCGGGTGGCGGCTATTGTCGAAGGCACCGGCGCCAATCCGCTGTCGCCCCGCATGGTTAACCTGGCCCGCGACGCCGATATTATTAAAGGTGATAAAATTATTACCTCCGGTTTTGGCGGTATTTACCCCAAGGGGCTTTTGATTGGCGAGGTTACTGACATCGTCAACGAAGAAGGCGGGCTGCTAAAATATGCTGTCTTGAAGCCAGCTGTCGATTTTGATAGACTAGAAGAGGTCATGGTGATTGTCCGCTCTCGCGAACTCGCGCCGACTCAGCCGGCGCCGTCGCCTGCCGGAAAAAGCGCGCCTGAAGTGCCGAAAGGAGCGGCAGGATGAGGACGCTGGTATGGTCGGGGCTTATTCTGATCACGATAATTTTTCAGGCTGCCGTGATCCCGCTTATCGGCTATAAGGGAGTGCGGCCTGATTTACTACTGATTATTGCCGTTTCCACCGGCCTACTCTTTGGCAAAGAACAGGGGGTGGGTGTCGGTTTTTTTGCCGGCCTCATACAGGACTTGGCGTCAGGCAATATCTTCGGGCTTAATACGCTGGCCAAAATGGCGACCGGTTATGTCGCCGGCCTGGCGGAACGCAAGGTATTTAAAGAAAACATCCTGCTGCCGGTGCTGGCTACCGTCGCCGCTACCCTGTTTCATGGCGCGATCATTGTGGTGCTGCTTGCCGGTTTGGGGTATAAGGTTGATATTGCGGCGGTTTTTATTTATAACTTTTTACCGCAACTTGCGTATAATGTAGTTTTGGCCATTCCTGTCCATCTGCTGGTGGTTCGCGTCAGCCGGATTGGTAGTTCTCCCCGCGCCTGATTAAGCGGGGGTTTTTGGTTAGAAAGGAGGGGTGTTGGGTGCTGGTCAAACGGATTAACCACCGCTTTGGACGTGCTGGCGATAGTCATTATCTTGGTGTTCGTCGCGCTCGTCAGTCGTCTGGCATTTTTGCAGGTGGTACAAGGTAAATATTACGAGCAACTGGCAGACGGCAACCGTATCCGGCTTATTCCTATTATGGCCCCCCGCGGCATTTTCTATGACCGTAACGGGATGACGCTGGTATCCAACCGCCCCGGTTTTACCGTGTCGCTCTTGCCGATTACCGGGCCTGTACCGCCGGAAGTAGTGGACAAGTTAGCCGGGATTTTGGGGATGAAGCGGGAAGAAATTGAGACCAAAATTAAACAGCACACCGGCACCTTTGAACCCATCCGCATCAAGACCGATATTGGCCCGGAAATCGTGACGAAAATCGAGGAGCGGCGCAGCGAGCTTCCCGGGGTGGTAATCGAGATCCAGCCTGTCCGCAACTATGTTTATAATGAGCTTGGCGTACATGTTTTTGGCTATGTCGGCGAGATCAATGATGTAGAGCTGGAAAAAAAGAAAGCGGAAGGCTATAAAGTTGGCGATATTATCGGTAAAGCCGGGCTCGAGCGAGTATATGACCGCCAGTTGCGCGGCACGGACGGCGGCGGTCAGGTAGAGGTTGACGTAACCGGTCGGCCGGTGCAGATTTTGGGCAAAAAAGAGCCGACGCCGGGTAACAACCTTATTTTGACTCTCGATTACCGGGTGCAAAAGGCGGCCGAAGCTGCTATTGACGAACAACTTAAATATCTGCAGACTAAAACAAAATATGTTAACGCAAAAGCGGCGGCCGCCGTGGTTATGAACCCGCAGACAGGTGAGATTATTGCCATGGTCAGCCGACCGGCCTTCAATCCTAATCTGTTTAACGGCGGTATCTCGGCTAAAGACTGGAAGGCGATTAACGAAAATCCTTTTGACCCGATGACAAATAAGGCTATTTCCGGGGAATATCCACCTGGTTCAACTTTTAAAATCGTGACCGGGGCGGCCGCCTTGGAACTGGGGAAAGTTACGCCGGAGGAAAAAATTCTTGATACCGGCAAACACTGGATCATTCCTAAAGGCAATGCGATGGGCGAGGCGCTTGGCTGGATTAACTTTAAGGAAGCGTTATCCAAGTCAGATAACGTATACTTCTACGAGATGGGTTACCGACTTGGTATCGACAACCTGGAGAAATATGCCCGGATGTTTGGCCTTGGTGCTCCCACCGGGATAAATTTGCCTGGTGAAATGGACGGGCTGGTGGCCAACCGTCGTTATAAAGAAAAAGTATACGGCGAAGACTGGTACTTATCTGAAACTTTTGACGCGGCCATTGGTCAGGGCTTTCAATTGGCGACACCGCTGCAGTTAGCGGTGCTTATTAGTGAAGTGGCGAATGGCGGTTATCGCTACCGGCCTTATCTGGTAAGCAAAATTACCGGGCCGGACGGTAGTGTTATCAAAACTTTTCAGCCTGAAATCATGGGCAAGGTCGAGCTTTCGCCACAGACGCTCAATCTGATCCGCGAGTCGCTGGCCGAGGTGGCCAAGGAAGGCGGTACGGCCTGGGAAGTTTTCCGCGATTTCCCGATCACCATTGCTGGCAAGACAGGTACGGCGGAAAACCCCCATGGCGACGACCATGGCTGGTTTGTGGCCTACGCGCCTTATGAAGACCCGCGGATAGCCGTCGCTGTAATTGTCGAACAGGGCGGCTTCGGTGCTTCCTCCGCCGTACCCATTGCGAAGAAAATCTTTGAGGCGGCCTTTAACTTAAATCAGCCGCCGAACGCACAGCAGCGCGTATATAAGCCGCATACCGCCTTATAAGCATGGGGCGGCAAATGAGAGTGATTAAAAGGGGGCCTTGAGCGCCCCTTTTTCCGTTTTCGGCAGGAATATTCCGTTTGGGTCGCGAATTAAATTGCAGATATTCGGTACACATGGTAAAATTTGGGAGAGAATATGGCGGAAACTGTAGTATTTAAAGGAACCAAGGGTGGTCTTAGACTGCTCTTTGATGAAACAGAAGATTTTGCCGTCGTCTTACAGCAGTTAGCCGCAAAGCTGGAGCAGGCTTCCGCATTTTTTACCGCCGGCGCCAGCATTGCCGTTCCGGCGGCAGCTACGTTTATGCCGGAGCAGCGACAGCAGCTCCGCGACCTGTTGGCTCGGTATGGTTTGATCATGGCTGAACCGGAAGCGCCAATGCCGGCCAAGCGGGAAGAGGGGCCGCTAGCCGCAGGCAAGGACAAGCCGTCGGTACTGGTGATCGGCAAGACACTACGTGGCGGGCAGAAAGTGGAATATGATGGCGCCATTATCGTGGTCGGTGATGTAAATCCGGGCGCTGTCGTCATTGCCGGCGGCGACATAACCATCCTCGGCGCCTGCCGGGGCGTTGCCCATGCGGGCGCCTACGGCAACCGGGAGGCGACCATTACCGCCGACCGGCTTATGGCCACGCAACTTAGAATTGCCGATTTAATAGCCCGTGCGCCTGACCATCTGGAAGAGCCGCAGTGTCCGGAGCGGGCACGCATTGTCGGCGAAGCGGTAATTATTGAGCCAGCCTAATAGTATGAGGAGGATTTAGATGGGAGAAGTCATTGTTATAACATCAGGCAAAGGCGGCGTTGGCAAGACGACGACTACCGCTAACCTGGGCACAGGCTTTGCCCTCCAGGGTAAGCGGGTCGTACTTGTTGACGCTGATATCGGACTGCGCAACCTGGATGTGGTAATGGGCCTGGAAAATCGTATCGTTTACGATTTGGTCGATGTTACCGAGGGCAACTGCCGGCTAAAGCAAGCCTTAATCCGGGACAAGCGTTATGAAACGCTGTATTTGTTGCCGGCCGCCCAGACCCGGGATAAAACGGCGGTGAGTCCCGACCAAATGAAGCAGTTGTGTCAGGATTTGGCGCAGGATTTTGACTATGTAATCATTGACTGTCCTGCCGGCATTGAACAAGGCTTTAAGAATGCGATTGCCGGTGCTGACCGGGCGATTATTGTGACTACGCCCGAGGTTTCGGCGGTACGGGATGCCGACCGCATCATCGGTCTTTTGGAAGCTGAAGGCAAACACAACCCCAAGCTCATCATCAACCGGATCCGGCCCCATATGGTGAAAAAGGGCGACATGATGGATATTGACGACATTATCGAAATTCTGGCCATCGACCTTCTGGGGATTATTCCCGAAGATGAGTATATCGTTATTTCCACGAACCGCGGTGAACCCGCGGTGGCCAACCCGGCTTCCCTGGCCAGCACGGCTTACAAAAATATCGTTCGGCGGCTAATGGGCGAGAATGTGCCGCTCATGACATTGGAAGCCGAGGAAGGGTTTTTCGGCAAATTGAAAAAAATTTTAGGCCTGTAAGGTAAGGAGGGAGCGGCGTGTTTGAGTTGTTGCAGAAAGTGTTCGGCAAAGAGACGGGCGGGTCAAAGGACATCGCTAAAGAACGGTTGCGGTTGGTGCTTGTTCACGATCGGGTCAACGTTTCGCCTCAGTTTATGGAAGTTCTGAAAGAGGACATGATTAAGGTCATTTCCAATTACATGGAGATTAATGAGCGGGAAATGGAAGTTCAGCTTACCCATACCAACAGCTCGGTGGCATTGGTGGCCAATATTCCGGTTAACCGTATGAAACGCAGCGCTTTGATGCCCGAGCCTTAAAAGCAGGGGTAGTCCCTGCTTTTGCCACTTTACGTGCGCCTGGATGACGGCGGCGTTTGGGATTATAATATAACAGAAATCTGTTTATAAGGAAAAAATTAAGGATGTTAAACCGTCGTTTACTGAAAAATCTCGATTACACGGTTATCACCGTGACCGTGCTGCTGGTCATGATTAGCCTGGTCATCATTGGCAGCGCCACCCATATCAACACGCCGAGCGAAGACCGTTACTGGTATGTACAGCGCCAGGGTTTGTTCGCCCTTATTAACTTCGTGCTGATTTTTATCATGCTCCATTTCGACTATAAGGCGCTAAGCAAGTATGCCAATATCCTGTACGTCGTCAACCTTGTTATGCTGCTGGCGGTCATGTTTGTCGGCACTTCCGCCCTGGGCGCCCAGCGCTGGATACAAATCGGGCCGATTACCCTGCAACCTTCCGAATTTTCGAAACTGATTATGATTATTTCCCTGGCGCATATGCTGGACAAGCGCATGAATAAGCTTAACACTTTTAAAGACATCATTCCCGTTTTTATCTATGTGGGTGTCCCTTTTCTTCTGGTGCTCAAGCAGCCTGACCTCGGCACGTCTCTCGTCTTTCTGGCCATTCTGTTCGGGATGATTTTTATTGCCGGTATCAGTATTAAGCACTTGCTGGCTATTTTTGGCGCCGGTATCGCCTTTATGCCGATTTTTTGGCACTTTCTCAAAGATTATCAGAAAAAGCGGTTGCTTGTTTTTTTGGATCCCAATGTTGACCCGCTTGGGTCGGGTTATCACATTATCCAGTCCAAGATTGCCATCGGCTCCGGCATGCTTTTTGGCAAAGGTCTCTTTGCCGGTACGCAGAGCCAGCTTAACTTTTTGCCTGAAAACCATACCGACTTTATTTTTGCCGTGATCGGCGAAGAACTGGGTTTTGTCGGCGCCGTTGCCATTCTTTTGTTGTACTTTGTTTTACTGTACCGCGGCGTGAAGATTGCCGCCGCCGCCAAGGATAACTTCGGTACGCTGCTGGCGGTCGGTATTACGTCGATGTTGACTTTCCACGTCCTTGTCAATGTCGGTATGACGGCGGGCATCATGCCGGTGACCGGCATTCCGCTGCCGCTGATGAGCTATGGAGTAAGTTCGCTTACCACCAACCTTATGAGTATTGGCATCTTGCTGAATATCTATATGCGGCGACAGAAAATCCTCTTTTGAACGAAGAGTGCACAATTAGGCTTGTGCACTCTTTTGTTATATTTGAACGGCTTTGTCATATATATTGCATAAGAACTTATTTTCGCGCATATGTGGAGGGGATGGCGATGGCAAAGCTGTGGCATAGATGGAAAAGTCGCTGGGACAGCAGGGACTATCATTGGCAATACCACCGTGATGACGAAGTGGATTACGGCTGGCTGAAGCAGGCGGCGGTGGCAGCGCTTATTTTTTCCGCTGTCTACATTGCCCACGTTTCCGAGACGGTAGTCGGCAGAGTGGTAGATGACGGCATTCGCTATATTCTTGCTACGGAAACCGATTTTGCCTATCTTGCCGACTGGTTGGCAAACTACGCGCCGCGCACGTTTGACACGACGGTGCTCAAACGGGTCCAGACGACTGTTTCCCGTCCGGCCGACCCGCTCATGTATATGAGTAAGCCGGTGGACGGTAAAATTGTTTCCCCTTTTGGCTGGCGAACCCATCCGGTGCTCAAACAGCAAATGCTGCATGAAGGCATTGATATCGAAGCGCCGCTGGGCGCCAGCGTTAAGGCGGCAGCGCCAGGCAAGGTAAAAATGGTTACGGACAGCGCCCAACACGGCCGGGTGGTCATTATTGAACATAGCCAGGAAGTGGAAACGATTTACGGTCATTTAGGCGAAGTGCTGGTAAAACCCAATGAACCGGTTAGCCAGGGCCAGGTAATTGCTCGGGTGGGCAAGACCGGCATTACGGCCGGGCCGCTTTTGTACTTTGAGGTTCGGGAAAAGGGCAAACCGATAGATCCGCTGACACGGCTTAAAGGAACATTCCCGGACAAAGAAGGGAAGTGACAGTTTGCGGGCCGGCAAAGTGGCAGGCGTACAGTTAATCCTTAATAATTGGTTCTTACTGCTGATGGCTTTATTTGCTGCTGCCGGCATGCTAGGAAAAGCGCTGGTGGTGTTTGGCTCGGTTTTGTGGCACGAGACGGCCCATGCCCTGGTGGCGCATCAGCTGGGCTATCGCGTGCGGGAGATCGAACTGCTGCCATTTGGGGGGGTGGCCCGCATCGATCGGCTGGGGGAAGCTGCGGCGAGCGAACTTTGGATTGCCGCGGCCGGACCGCTGTCCAGTCTTATTATGGCCGGCCTGTTAGCTATGGGGCGCACGGCATGGCCAGCGTGGTCGGAGGAACTTACCTTCTGCCTCCATGTTAACTTAACTTTAGCCGCCTTTAATCTCTTGCCGGCACTGCCGCTCGACGGCGGCCGCATTTTCCGGGCGCTGCTCAGCAGAGGGCGGGATTACGGTCAGGCGACGGCGGTAGTCGTCAGGCTGGGTAACCTTATCAGCCTGGGACTACTGGCGGCCGTGGCCTTTGACTACCTTGTCCACCAGAGTATTAATCTCACCTTTCTTATCGCCGCCGTGTTTTTATACGCCGCCGCCAAGGCTGAAGCTTCTGTTGTCAGTTTCCGCATAATGCGGGTGCTGGCCGGTAAAAAGGCCGAACTGACGGCGCGGAGGGTGATGCCCACCGTTCACTTCACGGCGGTGGCGGGTGCGGCCGCCCGTGACGTGGTCCGCCAGTTTGGCCCGGAGCAATATCATATTGTGCTAATTGTCGATGATAATTTTCGCCTGCGCGGCGCCCTTACCGAGACAGAGGTGTGGGAAGCATTGCCCGAGCATGGACTATACGCTAAAATCGGTGATTTTTTACCTTAATCCTGCCGTCTTTGGCAGGATTTTTGCATAAAGCGGAGAAGCTAAGGTTGCATTCGGGAAGTAATGCCGACTCATGGGCAATACTATGGCCAAAAGATGATACTTTTCTTGCTTTGGAGGTAACCGATGATTGTTCTCGATCCGGCCATTCTTAGCAGAGTGGCGAAACCTGCCCGTTATACCGGTCATGAGTGGAACAGTGTGCACAAAGACCATGGCAAGGTCGATGTCACTTTTGCGTTGGCTTTTCCTGACGTTTACGAAGTAGGGATGTCCCATCTTGGACTCAAAATCTTGTACCATATCCTAAACCGGCGACCGGATACGGCCGCGGAGCGCACGTTTGCCCCCTGGGTGGATATGGAGGAGGAAATGCGCCGCCATGGCATTCCGTTATATGCGCTGGAGAGTTTTCGTCCGGTGCGGGAATTTGATGTCCTGGGCTTCACCCTCCAGTATGAAATGAGCTATACCAACATTCTCAACATGCTCGACCTGGCAGGCATTCCCCTGCTGGCGGCCGAGCGGGGCGATAATGACCCGTTTGTCATTGCTGGCGGTCCCTGCGCGTTTAATGCCGAGCCGCTGGCCGATTTTATCGACTTTTTTGTGTTGGGTGAGTCAGAAGAAGCGGTAGAAGAAGTTGTTGCCGGCATTGCCGCCTGGAAAAAGGCCGGCCGGCCAGGTGGTCGCACCGGTTTGTTAGCCCGCATGGCGGCAATCGATGGTGTCTATGTTCCTTCCTTCTATGATGTGACTTACCAAGCCGACGGCACGGTGGCGGCCGTCGTTCCGCGCCGTGCGGAAGCTAAAGCGACCATTACCAAGCGGATTGTTAAGGATCTGGAAAAAATCGACTATCCCACTAACCCGATAGTACCATATACAGATATTGTCCATGACCGCATTATGTTGGAACTTTTCCGCGGCTGTACGCGGGGTTGTCGCTTCTGCCAGGCTGGCGTGCTGTATCGGCCGGTGCGCGAGCGCAAAGTGGAAACACTGCTCCGTCTGGCTGAGGATTTGATAAATAATACGGGTTACAGCGAAATTTCCCTCACCTCGCTCAGTTCGGCCGATTACTCGGGGCTAGACCGGTTGGTAACCGAACTGATTAATCGTTTCCGCGATCGCGGGGTTAGCGTTTCGCTTCCCTCGCTGCGCATCGACAGTTTTTCCATCGAGCTGGCGCAAAAAGTGCAGCAGGTGCGCAAAAGTGGATTGACATTCGCGCCCGAGGCGGGAACCCAACGCATGCGCGATGTCATCAATAAAGGCGTAACCGAAAAAGATCTGGAAGAAGCGGTGGGCGCCGCCTTCCGCGCCGGCTGGTCGGCCGTTAAACTGTATTTTATGATTGGGCTGCCCACCGAACGGGAAGATGATGTGAAAGGCATTGCCGACTTAGCATACCGCGTTCTCGATCTTTATAAAGAATTAAAGGGTCGTCGCGGGGCCAAAGTAACTGTTAGCGTGTCGTCGTTTGTGCCGAAGCCGCATACGGCCTTTCAGTGGTACGGCCAGAACACGGTTGACACTCTCCAGGAGAAACAAAACTATCTCCGCTCGCTTTTGCGCGATCGCGACATTTCCTTCAATTGGCACGATGCCCGCATCAGCTTCCTGGAAGGCGTCTTTTCGCGCGGTGACCGCCGGCTGGGCAAAGTTCTTATGGAGGCTTGGCGGCGCGGCGCTAAATTTGATGGTTGGTCGGAACACTTTAAATACGAAGTTTGGCTGGCGGCCTTTGCGGCGGCCGGACTGGATCCGCATTTCTATGCTACGCGGGAGCGCTCCTTCGCTGAGCGGCTGCCGTGGGATCATCTTGATGCCGGCGTTAACAAGGCTTTTCTGCGCCGTGAATACGAGCGGGCGCTGGCCGGCACTTTCACGGCCGACTGCCGCCGCGATTTATGCAGCGCCTGCGGCGTTTGTCCGGGATTAGGCGTGGATATCATTGACTGGGGGGACAAGCGGTGATGGCCAAAGTGCGGCTGGAGATTACCAAAGGCGATGAAATACGTTATATTTCGCATCTTGACTACTCGCGCACCGTGGAACGGGTGCTTAGGCGAGCCAATGTGCCCGTGGCTTACTCAGAGGGCTTTAACCCGCATATGAAGGTAGCATATGCTTCTGCATTGGCGGTGGGGGTAGCCAGCTGTGCCGAATATGTGGATATTGAACTGACCGAAGAAATACCCCTGGACGATTTTCTCGCCCGGGTGACGCCGCAGCTTCCGGCCGGAATTCGCATAAACCGGGCCCGCTATATCAATCCGAAAACGCCAGCCCTGATGGCGACGGTCAATTTAGCCGTTTACGAAATTCGCGCTCCCTTGCCGCCGGCGGCGGCAGAGGCGGTAAAGGCCAGCCTGGCCCGGTTTCACGACGCGCCGGTGGCTCCTTATGTAAAAGAAAGCCCAAAAGGCCGGCGCGAAGTGGACGTTAAGCAGTATCTAGCCGGGCCGGTGCGGGCCGTAATGGCAAACGGCGCGCTCTGGCTGGAAATGGCGATAAAGATTACTAAGACCGGCAGTGTCAAGCCCGGCGAAGTGCTCGAATGTCTTGTTCGACAATTTGGCCTGCCGATAGAGCCTATGGCGGCCGTAATTGACCGCACTGGCCTGTACATTAGTGACGGGGCGGTGCGGCTGACGCCCCTTGACGTGTAAGGGGAGGCTAAAGGGGGAGAGGGCTGTGGGCAAAACCATTATCGCCAGCATTATGCCGGAAGAAAGTCGGATGGCGCTGGTCGAGGACGGTGAGCTGGTGGAGTATGTTCTCGAGCGGAGCGCAACCGGCCACTTGGTAGGCAATATTTATAAAGGAAAAGTAAAAAACGTCCTGCCTGGTATGCAGGCGGCATTCATCGATATTGGCGGCGACAAAAACGCTTATTTGTATGTAGGGCATGCTGATGCAAACGCAGGCCGGCTTACGGTCGGTCAGGACATACTGATCCAAATTGTCAAAGACGCCAGCGGCAGTAAGGGACCGCGGACGACAACGGGATTAATGCTGCCCGGCCGCTATGCGGTGCTTGCGCCTTATTCCGACGGTACCGGCGTTTCCCGCCGGATCGAAGACGATGCTGAGCGCAAGCGGCTCCGTCAATTAGCCGATAAGGTCAAACCCGACGGTGTAGGTATGATTGTCCGCACCGCTGCCGCCGGTTGCAGCGAAACGGAACTGGCGCGTGATGTGGAATATTTACATAACCTCTGGGCAGCCCTTGCTGCCCGAGCCAAACGGTCGCCGGCCCCGGCCCTGCTTTACCGTGACGTAGACTTAGCGATTCGCATTGTGCGCGATTATCTCGATGATGATGTGACCGAGGTGGTCATTGATAACCGCGATGCTTATGGGCGGGTGTGCGACCTCTTGCAACATCTGGCGCCGGCGGCGCTGGCGAAAGTAAAATTTTATCAATACCCGGAAGATATTTTTGTCCACTACGGTATAGCCGCTGACCTCAATCGCTTGCTCAAACGGGAGGTGGAACTGGCCTGCGGCGGTTTTCTCGTTATTGACCAGACCGAAGCGCTTACCGTCATTGATGTTAATACCGGCCGGTTCGTCGGCGATACCAGCCTTAGTGATACGGTCTTCCGGGTTAACATGGAGGCGGCGGCGGAAATTGCCCGCCAGCTCCGGCTGCGCGATATTGGGGGCATCATAATTGTCGACTTTATCGACATGGCCAAGGCAGAACATAAACAGGCCGTACTTGCTTTTTTGGCGGAAAAAATGCGGCGCGACCGCACGCGTTCCAAAATTTTGGGCCTCACCAGCCTGGGACTTGTGGAAATTACCCGTAAGAAGGGACGACAGGACCTGAATAGTCTTATGTATAGCGAATGTCCCTGTTGTGCAGGACGGGGACGAATTCAGTCGCCCGAGACGGTGGCCATTAATATCCGGCGGCACCTGCGCTGGGCGGCGGCGCAGCGCAAACTGGCATCGCGTCTGGTTATTCAGGCCCACCCGCAGGTTGTGGAAATATTATCCCGCCAGGGCGAATTGGCGCGCCTGGAGCGGGAATTGGCGCGAAAACTTACGCTGGAGTCGGCACCGGCCATGCACCCCGAATGTTACTCTATTTTGTATGATAAAGAATAACCGGGCTTCATTGACAAAGCTTATCCAGGCTGGTAGAATTAATTGATGTAGGCACTGGCCTGCTTTCAACCGCTCGGAGAGGTGGGGAAAATCCGCAAGGTACCGTATCCGGCGAGTCTATAGCAAGGGAGGTGTAGCAATGTACGCAATTATTGAGACTGGCGGCAAACAATACCGTGTAGCCGAAGGCGATGTACTGACGATTGAAAAAATTGATGCCGGTGAAGGGGAAACAATCGACTTCGACCGGTGTTCTCACCGTTGTGAAAGACGGCGAAGTGCTTATCGGCAAACCGATGGTGGCTGGCGCGAAAGTAACTGCCAAAGTGCTGGAACATGGCAAAGGCAAGAAGATTTTAGTTTTCAAATATAAAGCTAAGTCCAACTACCGCAGACGGCAAGGCCATCGTCAGCCCTTTACCAAAGTTGTGATTGAGAAGATTCACGCCTAACCATGATTAGGGTGGAGATAGTTCGTAACCGCGCCGGGGCGATTGAAAGTTTTTGCGTTACCGGCCATGCCAATACGGCGCCGCACGGTGCGGATATTGTGTGCGCCGGCGTATCGGCGCTGACGGATTCGGCGGTGCTCGGTCTCGAGCGCCATCTTGGCCGTAAGCTGACCTTACAGGCCGGCTCAGGTCTTTTGTCCGTGAAATTGGCGGCGCCGCCTGATGAGCGGACAGACGCCATTTTGGAAACTATGCTGTTAGGTATTAAGGAAATTGCTCGCTTATATCCGCGTATTGTTCGGATTGTTGAACACGGGAGGTGAAACACGTGTTTAGGTTTAATCTTCAGCGTTTTGCCCATAAAAAAGGTGTTGGCAGCTCGCGCAACGGCCGCGATAGTGAATCTAAACGTCTTGGCGTAAAGCGCCATGCCGGTGAGGTTGTCACCGCTGGCAGCATTTTGGTGCGCCAACGCGGCACGCATTTCCATCCGGGCGTTAACGTCGGTATCGGCAAAGACGACACCCTATACGCCAAAATTGCCGGACGGGTCGCTTTTGAACGCAAAGGGCGCTACAACCGGCAGGTTAGCGTATATCCCTTGGAAAGCGAACAAGCCATGTAATGAGACAATACCTGCGGTTGACCGCAGGTATTATTTTTTGCTGTGCCGGTAGGAATTTTGTGTTTTAGCGCGAAAGAGTCAAGCAAAGTGCCAATAATCCGGAAGGACTGATAGCAATGGCTACCGGCGAGGTATGTTCCGAACTTATCCGTCTACTGAAAATGCAGCGTCATGACTTTATTAATCACCTGCAGGTCATTCATGCCATGCTGCAACTGGGGCGAGTGGAAAAGGCGCTCAAGTATATCGAAGACTTGTCGCATGACCAGGCACTCGTCACTGAACAATTGGCCAACCATAAAGAGCTGGCCAATTGCCAGCGTAAGACCGGAACGTGATTATTTTTGGGCAAAAAGTGCATATTACTATTACTTGCCAGATATGGCCACTGGCCAAACGAAAAGGCAAAGGGGATTTTGAATGTTTATCGATCGTGCAAGGATTTTTGTCAAGGCTGGCGACGGCGGCAACGGTATGTCCAGCTTCCGGCGGGAAAAGTACGTGCCCAAAGGCGGGCCGAACGGGGGTGACGGCGGCCGCGGCGCCGACGTTTACCTCATTGTCGACGACAGCCTGAATACACTGCTTGATTTTCGGTATAAACGTAAGTTTCAAGGTGAAAACGGCGGCGCCGGCGGTTCCAGCAATAAGCATGGCCGAGACGCCGAAGACCTGTTCATCAAAGTGCCGCCCGGGACCATTGTGCGCGATGAGGCGACCGGCGAAGTGATTGCCGATTTAACCGCGAACGGGCAGCAGGTACTGGTGGCCAAAGGCGGCCGCGGCGGCCGCGGCAACGCCCGCTTTGTTTCCAGTGTTAACCGTGCCCCCACGTTTGCGGAAAAAGGCGAGCCAGGTGAAAGCCGTTGGCTTATTTTGGAACTGAAAGTGTTGGCTGACGTGGGGCTAGTTGGTTATCCCAGCGTCGGCAAATCCAGTATTCTGGCCCGGGTATCGGCGGCAAAACCGGAAATTGCCGCTTATCACTTCACGACCCTGACGCCGGTGCTGGGGGTGGTGAGTGTCGGCGACGGGCGTAGCTTTGTGCTGGCCGACATTCCGGGATTAATTGAGGGTGCTCACGCCGGCGTAGGTCTTGGGCATGATTTTCTGCGCCATATCGAACGGACCAAAGTGCTGATTCATGTCCTTGACGTATCAGGCCTGGAGGGGCGCGACCCTATTGACGATTATCACAAGATTAACGAGGAACTCCGATTGTATAACGAGAAACTGGCCCGGCGGCCGCAAATTATTGCCGCCAACAAAATGGACTTGCCGGAGGCGCAGGCTAATTACAAACGGGTTGCCGAGTACATGGCTCGGGAAGGACGGGAGATTTACCCCATTTCGGCGGCCACCGGCGACGGTCTTCCGCTCTTGATGCAGCGGGCCGCCCAGCTTTTGGCCGAGTACCGGGAAGAGCCGGAAGCGGCCGAGGAGGTAAAAGTTTACACTGCCCAGCCGGAAGAGCCGTTTACGATCCGGCGCGCTGACGACGGCGCCTTTGTGGTCGAAGGCAAAAACATCGAGCGGCTAGTCGCCATGACTAACTTTGACAATGACGAAGCGGTGCGCCGCTTTCAGCAAATCTGGCGGAAGCTGGGCATTGACGATGCGCTGCGCGAGCGGGGGATCCAAGAAGGGGATACGGTACGCATTCACGGTGTAGAATTTGAATTCAGGCCATAGGAGGATTTTATAAAATACGATGTTAACAGGTAAACAAAAACGCTTTTTACGGGCTAAAGGGAGTGTTATCGACCCGGTCGTCCAAATCGGCAAGGCCGGGGTCGTCGGCTCTGTGGCCGCCAGCACCGAACAGGCCCTGCTGGCCCGGGAACTAGTGAAGGTGCGAGTGTTGCGCAACTGTCCGCAAGAACCGGTCGAGGCCATTGCCGCACTGGCTACAGCCGTTGGCGCCGAGGTCGTCCAGGTTATTGGCCGCAATGGCCTGTTATATAAACGTAACCCCGAGAAAAGTAAAATCGAACTGCCGTAATCAGGTAAAAATGGGGGAGAGGGTATGCTAACGCGAAACAGTCTTGCCGCGGCCCGGCGCATTGTCGTTAAAGTAGGCACCAGTACGCTTACCCATAGCACCGGTAAGCTGAACTTACTCCGCATTGAACGGCTGGTAAGAGAACTGTCCGATTTGGCTAACCAGGGAAAACAAATAATTTTAGTGACGTCAGGGGCGGTTGGCGCCGGCATGGACCGGCTGGGCCTCAAGGAAAAGCCGAAAACCATCCCGGAAAAACAAGCGGCGGCGGCGGTGGGGCAAGGTATTCTTATGCATACTTATGAAAAACTGTTCGGTGAGTATGGCCAGACGGTAGCGCAGGTACTCCTGACGCGGGAAGATTCGGTTAACCGCAAGCGCTACGCCAACTCCCGCAACACCTTGCTGACCCTGCTTAATATGGGCGTCATCCCCATCATTAATGAGAACGACGCCGTTGCTATTGATGAGCTAAAAATCGGCGATAATGACACTTTGTCGGCGATGGTGGCCAGTATTGTTGATGCCGACGCGCTTATTATCCTTTCTGACGTGGAAGGTGTGTATACCGCCAACCCGCAAACTAATCCCGATGCCGCGCTGATTGCCGAAATCCGCGAAATTACTCCGGACGTGGAGGCTTTGGCCGGCGGTCCGGGTACCATGCGGGGCACTGGCGGCATGTATACAAAGATCCAGGCCGCGAAAATCGCCATGAGTTCCGGCGTGATGATGGTCATTGCCTCCGGCAGCCGCGACGGCGTGGTACGGGAAGTACTGAGCGGCGCCGAGGTAGGCACCTTGTTTGTGCCGAAAGAAAGCCGTCTGCAAATCCGCAAACGGTGGCTCGCTTTCGGCGCCCGTATTCATGGCGCAATAACGGTAGATGAAGGCTGTGAACAGGCGCTGCTAAAAGGTTCCAGCGTGCTTGCTGCCGGCATTAGGGCGGTAGAAGGCGATTTTGAGCAGGGTAACACCATTCGGGTGCTGTCCCTCACCGGTCGGGAAATTGCCCGGGGGATAACCAACTACAGCGCCGAGGATACTCGCAAAATTATGGGCGCTCATACCAACGAGATCGCCGGTATCCTGGGCTATAAGCTTTATGATGAGGTTATTCACCGGGACAATATGGTATTATTAGTGGGAGGGGGAAAAACGTGATGGACTACCGGGCAGAACTGGAGGAGAAAGGTAGTAGAGCCAAGCAGGCGGCGCGCAAGTTGGCGACTCTGCCGACAAATATAAAAAACCAGGCATTGTTAAATATGGCCGATGCCTTGGAAGAACACCAGGAAACGCTGCTGGCGGCCAACGCCCGTGACATGGAGAATGGACGGGCCAAGGGCCTTAGCTCTTCCTTGCTTGACCGGCTGCTTTTAAATGGCAGTCGCATCAAGGCCATGGCTGATGGCCTGCGGCAAATCGCCGCCCTGCCTGATCCGGTGGGGGAAGTGCTTGGCATGTGGCGACGACCGAATGGCCTCGAAATTGGCAAAGTGCGGGTGCCGCTCGGCGTCATCGGTATTATTTACGAGGCTAGGCCCAATGTCACGGTCGATGCCGCCGGTCTGTGCCTAAAGGCGGGCAACGCAGTCATCCTGCGCGGCGGGTCGGAAGCCATCAACTCCAATATCGCGATCACCAAGGTAATTACACGGGCGGCGCAAGCGGCGGGCATTCCGGAAGGAGCTATCCAGCTGATTGAGACTACCGACCGGCAGGCCGTCAACGCCTTGCTGCGACTAAACCGTTACCTTGACGTTATCATCCCCCGCGGCAGTGCGGGTCTTATTCAAACGGTGGTGGAAAACAGCACTATCCCCGTTATTGAGACTGGTATCGGCGTATGTCACACCTTTGTCGATGCCAGTGCCGATTTGGCAATGGCCCAGGAAATTGCTTTCAATGCCAAGGTATCCCGGCCGGCGGTGTGTAACGCAATGGAAACGCTGCTGGTACACCGGGCTATAGCTGCCGAATTTCTGCCGTCGGCACTGGAGCGGCTGCACCAGGCCGGGGTGGAGCTACGGGGGTGCCCGGAAACGCGGCGCTACCATCCGGCGGTTAAACCGGCCACTGATGAGGACTGGGCGACCGAATATCTGGACCTGATTTTAGCGGTCAAAGTAGTAGGCAATCTGGAAGAGGCGCTGGAACATATCGCTGCCTATGGAACGCGCCATTCCGAGGCCATTGTAACGCGCGATTACGATAACGCCCGGCGTTTTCTGCAGGAAGTAGACGCGGCGGCGGTCTATGTCAATGCTTCAACGCGCTTTACCGACGGCTTTGAGTTCGGTTTTGGCGCCGAAATCGGCATCAGCACCCAAAAGCTTCATGCCCGCGGCCCCATGGGTCTGCCCGAATTGACCAGTATCAAGTATATTGTTTATGGCAATGGACAAATCCGCTAAACGCGGAGGGCTCCTGTCAGACGGCAGGGGTCCTTTGTGTTTTTTGGCGGTCGCCGCGACCACTCCTGATTGACTAGCCAGTCACAAACCCGTACAATGAATTTAAAAGACTGGGTTACAGACCAAGGCCAATGATATAGTGGAGGGGAGCATGTTATGCAGGCTCTATGGCGCAAACTGCTGCAACACAAGAAATGGTGGATTTTGCTAATAATCATTGCGGTGGCGGTTAAATTCGGCGCGCCACTGCTGTGGACGGAACCAAAGCCGGCGACAGTTGGCCGCTCGGTGGCGGTGGAACGGGGCGACATTACATCAGTCGTATCGGCGACTGGAACAATCAAGCCGGTGAACAGTGTAGATATCAGCTCCAAAATAACCGGACTGATTAAAGAAGTACGGGTAGCGGAAAACGATCAGGTGAAAGCCGGTCAGGTGCTGATCGTTTTGGACGATACGCATCTCCGGGCGCTTGTCAACCAGGCAGCGGCCCGTCTGGCCAATGCTGCCGCGAACTTGGAGCGCTCGCAGCGGCTGGCGGCTATCGGCGCGATTTCCCAGCAACAATTGGATGCCGCCCGCATGGATTATGATGTGGCGAAAGCCGCCTATGACGACGCCCAGTCGCAGCTTGAAGATACTACTATCAAGGCGCCGATTGACGGCAAAGTTATCGGCAAGCCGATTCCGGCCGGTCAGACCGTGGCGCCGGGGATTTCAAACCCGATGGTGCTCATGACCATCGCCGATATGTCGAAAATGCAGATTGAAACCCAGATTGACGAGTCTGATATTGGCAAAGTAAAAGTGGGCCAAAAAGCCACGTTCACAGTCGACGCTTACCCCGGCCAGACCTTTTCCGGCGTGGTATCCAGTATTTCGGAAAAGGCGTCTATCCAACAAAACGTGGTCTACTATCCCGTCATTATTGACGTGGAAACAGGCGCCGGGTTGCTTAAACCGACCATGACGGCCCGGGTTTCCATCCTGGTTGGTGAAAGCAAGAACACGCTCTTAGTGCCGCTGATGGCGGTTAAAGAAAATAAAGGCCAGCGTTATGTTCAAGTGCTGCGCGCTGGTCAGCCCCAAAATATTCCGGTTAGTATCGGACTGACGAGCGACGATAAAGTAGAGATTACCAGCGGCTTGGCCGAAGGCGACCTGGTCCTGCTACCGCAGGCTAAACAACCGGCCGCACCGCCCAATGCCCTCAGGCGGTTTTTAGGCCGTTAGCGGGGGTGGCGGCATGAGTATTAATCTAAAAGATATTGCCAAAATATATCACATGGGTGACCAGGTAGTGCATGCTTTAGCCGGGATAACGCTGGACATTGCCGCCGGTGAGTTTACCGCTATCATGGGTCCGTCCGGGTCCGGCAAATCGACGCTGATGAATATTATTGGTTGCCTTGACCGGCCCACCAGCGGCTCTTACCGGCTGGACGGACAGGAAGTCGCCAGCCTAAATGACGACGAGTTGGCCGTCACTCGCAATCAAAAAATTGGCTTCGTGTTTCAGAACTTTAATTTGCTGCCGCGCATGACGGCCCTGCAGAATGTAGCATTGCCGCTTGTCTACGCCGGGGTTGCCAAACATGAACGGCTAGAGCGCGCGGCGAAAGCTTTAACCATGGTCGGCCTTGAACACCGCCTGCACCACCGTCCCAACGAATTGTCGGGCGGTCAGCGGCAGCGGGTAGCCATTGCCCGCGCGCTGGTCAATAATCCGGCGATACTGATGGCTGACGAGCCGACCGGTAACCTTGACACCAAGTCAGGGGACGAGATTATGCAAATCTTTACTGACTTGAACCGGCAAGGACGGACCATTATCCTTGTTACGCATGAACCGGACATTGCCGCCTTTGCCCGGCGCATCATTCATATTCGCGACGGACAAGTCGTGCGGGATGAAAGGCGATAGGGGGGAGGAAAGCGACGTGTTTTGGGAAAGCGTCCTTATTGCCCTCGAAGGGTTAAAAGCCAATAAGCTGCGCTCTATTCTCACTATGCTGGGCATTATTATCGGCGTTGGCGCCGTTATTGCCATGGTGTCCATTGGCTTGGGCGTGCGGGAAAAAGTACAAAACTCTATTGCCGGGCTTGGCAGTAATCTGCTTATTGTCACCCCGGGAGCGACGTCGCCCACCGGCGTCCGGCTAGCGGCTGGTTCGAGCACTACGCTGACGAACAAGGACGCCCAGGCTATTGCCCGGGAAATCGCCGGGGTCAGTATGGTCGCTCCCAGCGTCAGTCGCCAGTACCAAATCGTGTACGGCAACAAAAACTGGATCACCAACGTGCAGGGTACAACGCCGGAGTTTCTCGCTGTTCGCAATTTCACGGTAGAAACGGGAACTTTTTTTACCAACCAGGATGTAGATACGCGGGCTCGTGTGGCCGTGTTGGGCAAGACCGTGGCGGAAAATCTCTTTGGCGACATCAGCCCTGTCGGGCAGACCATCAGAATAAACAAAGCCCCGTTTCGCGTTATCGGTGTGCTACAGGCTAAAGGTCAATCGGCCAGTGGCGCCGATCAAGATGACTTGATCGTTATTCCCTTGACGACGGCGCAGGAGAGGATGCTGGGGATTACGTACCTGCACAGCATTAGCGTGCAAGCAGCAAGTCCGGAAGTAATCAACCAGGTGCAAGAAGATATCACCACCTTGCTGAGAACGCGCCACCGATTAGGGCCCAATGTTCCCGATGACTTACAGTGCGCAACCTGGCGGCCGTTATGGCCACCGCCGAGGAAACCACCCGGACAATCACGCTGCTATTAGGTAATATTGCCGCCATTTCTCTCTTGGTTGGCGGCATCGGCATCATGAATATCATGCTGGTGTCGGTAACGGAGCGGACGCGGGAAATAGGCATCCGCAAGGCTCTTGGCGCCACATACCGCAATATTTTGCTCCAGTTCTTGATTGAAGCGGTCATTATTGGTGTGACCGGCGGTCTAATCGGAATTGCCGTGGGGATAGGCGGGGTGTATGTTATTTCGGTTCTTGCCGAGTGGAATACGGTGATCTCATTCGCGGCTATTTTCATGGCGTTTGGTTTTTCCGTACTTGTTGGCTTGTTTTTCGGCATCTATCCCGCTCGTAAAGCGGCGCTGCTTGATCCCATCGAGGCTCTGAGGTATGAATAAATTCCGTTTCTGGTACAATAAAAACATAACCGGTGAAAGGAGTCGTTTATGGGATACTTTTACGCCCTATGGAATTATCTTAAAACGGACAAGGCCCGTTATGATCTGATGGACTATATTCGGGCTGCTATCATTATTGGCGCGGTCATGGCCATGGTGCGCGTGCTGGCGGACATCCTTCTTTAGTCCCGCCATTTGTTTCTTCCAAGTTGGACAACACTCTGCTATAATAGGAAAAGAACTTATTCATAGCAGGGAGAGGGCCAAATGGCGGAGGGTAAGACACGGATTGGCATTATGGGCGGTACTTTCGATCCCATTCACATTGGGCATCTTGTGACGGCGGAAGCAGTCCGGATTGAGTTCGGCCTGGACAAAGTGCTTTTCATTCCGGCGGCTAATCCGCCGCATAAACAGCATGCGCAGGTAACGCCGGCGATTCACCGTTATATTATGACGGTTATGGCGACCTATTCCAATCCCAGCTTTTTTGTATCGCCCATCGAGCTTGAGCGCCCAGGCCCATCATATACCATTGATACAGTACGGGCCCTTATTGACCAGTACGGCGAAAAATCGGACTTCTATTTCATTACCGGCGCCGATGCCATTGCCGACTTGCCAACCTGGAAAGACATCGACGAACTGCTCGGTTTGTGCCACTTTGTTGCTGCTACCCGCCCCGGATGCATCAGCATGATTGATGCGGTCATTCGCCGGTTCGGGGCCAAAGGCCGTCAGCGTATTCACCGGCTAGCCACGCCGGAGCTTGAGATTTCGTCTACCGATATCCGCGAGCGCGTAAAACTTGGGCGGTCGATTAAATACATTGTCCCCGAAAGCGTGGAGCAGTATATTCTTAAAGAAGGTTTATACCGTGGCTAGCAGTGTGCCAAATTAAGGCAGGCATAAATTACGGAGAATCGTAAATAATGAAAATGTAAACATCATCCCAATTCGCGAAAGAGGTGATTCTCCGCATGGCCAAAACACTGTATGTCGGCAATCTTCCTTGGGGAACTACTGAAGCGGCGCTTGCTGATGCTTTCCGGCCGTATGGCACGGTGTACTCCAGCCGTATTATTATGGATAAGGAAACAGGGCGCTCCCGGGGGTTCGGCTTTGTCGAAGTAGCCGATGAAGATGCTGAAAAAATGGTAACGGCAATGAATGGCTCAGAGCTTGGCGGTCGCCAGATTGTCGTCAACGAAGCCAAACCGCGGCAGGGGTAAGTACTGAGCAAGCGCCAACTTGATATAGGGGAAAGAGCCTCCTTGCGGGGGCTTTTTATTTTTAGAGGAATAATGGAAGAAAAGGGCGAATTTTGTTGTGGGTGAAAGTTATGGATTATCAACAAATTAAGGCAAAATTAGCACGACGTCTAACGCCTAAACGGCTGGCTCATTCCGTAGGTGTAAGCGAAACATCCGCCTGGCTGGCGGAAAAATACGGCGCTGACGTCCGCGAGGCGCGGCTGGCCGGTCTAGTGCATGACTGCGCCCGGGAGATGACCAGCAATACCCTATTGCAATTGGCAGAGGCCTTTGGTATAGTGGTGAATGATGTCGAACGGCAGGAGCCTGTTTTGCTTCACGCTCCTGTCGGGGCGGCGCTGGCCGAACGGGAATACGGCATCCGCGATCCCCAAATCCTGCGGGCGATTGCTTTGCATACTACCGGCGGCGCAGATTTAACTTTGCTGGACAAAATTGTCTACCTCGCCGATTTTATCGAGCCTCATCGCGATTTTCCCGGCGTAGACAAGCTACGTTCGCTGGCGGGAATAGACTTGGACGCGGCAGTACTTGCCGCATATGACCAGACGCTGCAGTATATTGTCAGCCGCCGTGCCCTGCTCCACCCGGCTACGGTAGAAGGCCGCAACCAGTTGCTGATAAAGCTGAAATAGTATTTGTGCATCTGTCTTGGGAGAGGAGGATGACTATGCGCAAAACGCGACGTCGCATCCGCTGGTCCCGCGTCTTTTTGTTGCTCTTTGTGCTTGCTGCTCTAACCGTTTCGCTGGCTGGCGCAGCCCTTTACGCTTACAATGCTTTTTTTGCTGCGCCGGTGACCGCGCGGGAGACGCCGGTGCCGGGGTCGTCCCTGCCTTCTGCTGATAAGCTTAATAAACGCGTAAATGTGCTGCTGCTAGGGATTGATGACGGCGACCCGGAAACACCGGGTGCGCCCCGACGCTCTGATACGATGATGGTAGCCAGTGTCAACCCGGATGACGGCACGGTCAGCCTGCTATCCATTCCCCGTGATACGCGGGTCATCATTCCCGGACATAAGGGTTATGATAAGATTACCCATGCCTTCGCCTACGGTGGGCCACAGCTTGCCGTTCGTACGGTGGAGCAGCTGTTATCCATTCCAATTAACTATTATGTGGTCGTTGATTGGCGTGGGTTCATAAAGCTGATGATATTTCTGGGTGGCGTCGACCTTTATGTGGAAAGTAATATGGATTATGAAGACCCCTATGCTGGGTTAAAAATTCATTTGGACAAAGGTTATCAACATCTGGATGGCCAAAAGGCAGGTCAATATGTCCGCTTTCGCCATGATGAGTTAGGGGATATTGGTCGCGTACAACGCCAGCAGCGGTTTTTGAAGGCGTTGGCCAATGAAATGCTGCAGGTTGGAACCATTTTTAAACTGCCGGCTTTGGTGTCGACCATTGATCAATATGTTGAGACCGACATGAGCCTGTTTACGATGATAAGGCTGGCTAATAGCCTTAAAGGCCTGCAGGCCGGCGGTATGCGCACCGAAGTGCTGCCGGGCAATTTTGCTACTATTGACGGTCTCAGTTTTTGGGTGGCTGACAAAGAACAGACTAAACAGATTGTGGAAAAAATGTTTTCCGCCCAAACGACTAAGGTTGGCCAGTTGCCGACCCATTAGAACAACCTGCGGCTAAAAACCGCAGGTTGTTGGTCTCCCGTCCTTGAGGGGCAGCTAGGTTTGCACCACTGCTAAAAAGCTTAGTGCAAAAGTTTTCCGAGAGGAGCCTTGGTGTTTGACGAGAATAGAATATTATAAGGCGAAGAAGCTAAAATAGAGTTACTCATTTGCAGGAGGTAGAGTAATGGCTGATACACCCATTCATATGCCGGAACTGGTTGCCGCCGCGGCCAGTGATAAAAAAGCTCGTGATATTGTAATCCTTGATGTGCAAGGCATATCGCCCGTAACCGATTATTTTGTTATTTGCAGTGCCAACACCAGCACGCAAGTCCAGGCCATTGCTGACAATATCGAGGAAAAACTTGAGGAGCAAGGCGTAAAGCCTTTGCACAAGGAAGGATACCGCGAGGCACGGTGGGTGCTATTAGATTACGGTTCCTGCGTGGCTCATATCTTTGTGGAAGAGGACCGGCGGTTTACAACCTTGAACGGCTGTGGGGCGATGCCAAGGCCAAGGTGTACCATGAATAGTCGCTCTAAGTCTATGATCACGTCCAGACTAGAACCTGGGCAGGTAGTAACGCTGAAAGTAGCACGGCAGACAGATCTGGGAGCTTTTTTGGATGCCGGCACCGGCCGGACGGCGGATGACATTCTGCTGCATAAAATGCAGCAAACGGCGCCGGTAGCAGTCGGGGAAGAAGTTAAAGTTTACTTATATCGCGATCCCAAAGGCCGTTTAGCCGCCAGTATGCGTTTGCCGCAGATGCGCCCCGGGCAGATTGCCAGAGTGAAAGTGATTAATGTGACTCGGGACGGTGCGTTTGTCGACATTGGCGCCGAGCGGGGCGTCTTTATGCCTTTTGCCGGTATGCGCGGCCGGGTAAAGCGCGGCGACCGGGTATGGGTCAAGTTGTATACAGACAAGTCCGGACGGCCAGCAGTTACAATGGATGTGGACGAAGAAATCGCCCGGGCGGCACGGCCGGCGCAGGATATCAAAATTGGGGATCAGGTTGCCGGTACTGTTTACAGTGAAGGGGAAAACGGTTTCTTTTTATTTACCGGCGAACGTTACATCGCTTTTCTCCATAAAGACGAGATTACCAGGCCGCTTAGAATGGGCGAGGAGATTGTCGTCAGAGTAACGTATCTTCGTCCTGACGGCCGTATTAATGTTTCCATGCGGCCGCAAAAGGAAGAGGCTATTGGGGTAGATGCGCAAAACATTCTGGCTGTGCTGCGCTCGCGCGGCGGCAAGATGCCTTATAGCGACGAGACGGCGCCGGAAGTGATCAAAGAAAAATTTCAGATCAGCAAAGCTGCCTTTAAACGGGCGCTGGGGCGCCTGATGAAAGAAGGACTTGTTGTTCAGCAGGAAGGCTGGACATACCTGGTTGAGTAAGAGGTTGAAGAAGCGTGAAAGCAGCCTTTTCGGCTGCTTTCACGCGGTAAGCTTATGTAAAATTTTTTATAACAAAACTGTTGACATTATGTCGCATAATACGATATAATAACCAATGTCGGCGGGACATGCGGCGACAAAATGATAAAGAACATGGGGATATAGCTCAGTTGGGAGAGCGCTTGAATGGCATTCAAGAGGCCAGGGGTTCGACTCCCCTTATCTCCACCAAGTAAAATCAAGGCCTGCGAGGTGCCTACCACGTAGGTCTTGATTTTTTACATTTACTAACAATCGGTATGCAAACATACCGGATTTAGCAAAAGTCAAAAGCCATAGTATTAGTATTGTCTTTCGTTTAGTTTTGCCTAAGCTCAAAGCCAATAAAAAAATATAGTCGTACGAAC